>PACC02000063.1 GCA_002699695.2 Paracoccaceae bacterium
TAAATTATGCTATGAACCAAAAAAAAGTGGCTGTTTGGAATAGAACAAGAAAAACCGCCAAAGAGATTCTTGAGTACAAGTTTTACCCTAATCAAAAAAAATCTCCTGAAATATGCATTAATTTTCTTGAAACAACAAATTCAATAGAAGAAGTCGTTCATGATTCAAATTTAATCTTACTATGTATTAAAGCTCAATCTGTTTACCAATTCCTCAAGAAATATTCTTCATATCTTTTTTCAAAGACTGTTGTCTTTTGCTCAAAGGGTATTGATTCAGAAAGATTGCTTTTTCAAACCGAAATTGGAGACAAGTTCCTTAATAAAAATCATCTTGCTGTTTTAACAGGGCCTGGCTTTGCTACAGACATAATAGCCGAAAAGCCTGTCGCTCTGACTTTAGCATGTCAGGATAAAAAGATTGGTAACAAAATACAAAATCTGATATCAACATCTTCCATCAGGCCTTACCTATCATCGGACATAGTTGGTGCTCAGGTTGGAGGGTCCCTTAAAAATGTTATAGCCATAGCATGCGGAATAACCGAAGCAAAAGGCTTAGGAGACAGCGCCAGAATAGCTGTAATGACACGCGGATTTACAGAAATAAAAAAAATAGGTTTGGCACTAGGATGTGAACTTGAAACGTTAATGGGTTTGTCTGGACTAGGTGATCTAACATTAACTTGCAATTCTACTCAATCCAGAAACTTCAACTATGGTAAACAGCTGGTTTACAAAAAATTTAACGGAAAGGAAAACACCATAGAAGGCAAGTACACTGCTACCGCTGCATGTCTATTAGCTGATAAATTTGGACTTGATGTTCCCATAATAAAATCAGTCAATTCCACAATTGAAGGAAAAATCAGCATAGATCATGCTATAAATTACTTACTTTCCAGGCCTCTTGGAAAAGAGATAGAATAATCAGTAACGGTAATTTGCCGGTTTGAAAGGACCTTCACTACTCACTCCTATGTAATCAGCCTGATCCTTATCCAATTTGGTTAGAGTTGCACCCACTCTTTTCAAATGCAACATGGCAACTTTTTCATCCAAATGTTTTGGTAAAACATAAACTTCATTTTTGTAGTTTTCGTTATTTTGCCAAAGTTCTTTTTGAGCTAGAACCTGATTGGTAAAGCTTGCTGACATAACAAAAGATGGGTGACCAGTAGCATTTCCAAGATTCAAAAGACGCCCCTCAGATAGTAAAATGATTTTTTTGCCATCAACCATTTCAACTAAATCAACCTGATCTTTAAGATTATCCCATTTGTGATTTCGTAATGCCGATACCTGAATTTCATTATCAAAATGACCAATATTACCTACGATTGCCATGTTCTTCATCTTCCTAATATCATCAATTTTAATAACATCCTTATTACCTGTGGCAGTTATAAAAATATCAGCACTATCTACTACTTGATCCAAAGTAACTACGTCAAAACCATCCATTGAAGCCTGTAAGGCGCAGATCGGATCTACTTCGGTCACCAAAACCTTTGCTCCCGCTCCCTTCAAAGACGCGGCAGATCCTTTGCCAACATCTCCATAACCACAAACTAATGCTGTCTTACCACTTATCATAGTATCAGTAGCTCTGCGGATGCCATCAACAAGAGATTCTCTGCACCCATACTTGTTGTCAAATTTTGATTTGGTCACACTATCGTTAACGTTTATCGCAGGAAAAGGTAACTGATGAGAATCCATCATTTGGTAGAGCCTAAGTACGCCTGTGGTGGTTTCTTCAGAAACCCCTTTAATAGCGGCTTTTTGCTCTGTAAACCATCCAGGCCATTTTTTCATTCGCATTTTGATTGTAGAATAAAGGTATTCTTCTTCATCCGACAAAGGTTTTTCTAAGAAACTAGTGTCTCCAGACTCTGCCTTTGCTCCTAAAATAATGTACATGGTAGCATCACCACCATCATCCAATATTAAATTGGCTTGATTATCTCTAAAATGAAAGATTTTATCCACATAATTCCAATAGTCTTCTAATGATTCACCTTTTACTGCATAGACTGGTATTCCCTGGGAAGCAATTGCGGCGGCGGCATGATCTTGGGTAGAAAAAATATTGCAACTGGCCCACCTTACATCGGCACCTAGCGCAACCAATGTCTCAATCAAAACAGCGGTTTGTATCGTCATATGGAGACAACCTGCTATCCTAGCCCCAGTTAATGGTCTAGTTTTTCCAAACTCCTCTCTCAATGAAATCAAACCCGGCATCTCGGTTTCTGCTATTAATATCTCTTTTCTTCCAAATTCTGCCTGACCTAAGTCTTTAACTATATAATCCCTGCTCATTTTCAATCTCCAGTTCACAAACACGAAAATTTCATTAATATTCTTTTTGAAAGATAAAACATAGTAGCCAATTATTTTCAAGTTTTATCAATTGGAAGCTTTTCAAAAGGATTTTTTAAATTGACACATAGAGCTTGGCAAAAAATGCTGTCTGGAAGAAGGTTAGATCTTATAAACCCATCACCTTTAGACATAGAAATAGAGGATATAGCACATGGCTTGGCTTTTCAGGCAAGATGGAATGGTCAAACCTTGGGAGATTTTACTTTTTCGGTAGCTAATCACTCCATTTTGGTACAAGAAATTTTTCAAATTGAAAATCCAAATCTTAAAAACACCTGGTATCTTGCAGCACTTTTGCATGATTCAGCAGAGTATGTTATCGGAGATCTGATTTCTCCCGTGAAAGCATTCTTAGGCGACGAATATGCTAAGTTAGAGCAAAGCTTGTTAGAAGCCATACATATAAGATTTGGGCTACCTGCAAAAACTCCTAACCAGATTAAAGATAGCATTAAAAAAGCAGATAAAAAAGCTGCCTGGCTTGAAGCTACCCAAATAGCAGGGTTCACTGAACTTGAAGCAAATAAAATATTCCTCAAGCCAAACG
Organism: Paracoccaceae bacterium; assembly: GCA_002699695.2. Classification (GTDB taxonomy): domain Bacteria; phylum Pseudomonadota; class Alphaproteobacteria; order Rhodobacterales; family Rhodobacteraceae; genus CACIIZ01. The sequence continues at coordinate 2,935 of PACC02000063.1, forward strand.
TTATAATAACTAATTCTGTGAAAATAAATTTAAAAGATCCTTTAAAATCAAAACAAGAGTTTTTAGATATATACTGTAGTTTGCATTGAGTTTCTACGTATGACAAAATATAGGTGTAAAGTTGAGTTCTATAGAAAACACAATAAAAGATACTGATGATGCTAGTTTTGTAAGTGACGTCATTGAATCAAGTAATGATGTTCCAGTTATAGTTGATTTTTGGGCACCTTGGTGTGGTCCATGTAAGACTCTTACTCCAATCCTAGAAAAGAGCGTTTTAGATTTTAAAGGAAAGGTTAAGCTAGTAAAAATTAACATTGATGAAAATCAGGCAATTGCCGGGCAACTTAGAATTCAATCCATACCTGCTGTTTATGCATTTTTTGGTGGAAAACCCCTTGATGGATTTATGGGAGCTCAACCTGAAGCTAAAATAAAAGACTTTATAGCCGGTGTAATTACAAAAAGCGGTGGTGATTTAAGTGATGATTTTAGTAAACTAATTGAGGAAGCCGAACAAAAAATCAATGATGGTCAGAATTTCGAAGCTGAAAAAATATACAAAAAGATAATCGATACAGACGAGAATAATATTGAGGCATATTCCGGCTTAATTAAATCTAAAATTTTAGCCGGCAACTTCTTAGAAGCTAGAGAAGAACTAGATTCTGTTCCAACAGATATTCAAAATAACAAAGAATTTAAAAAACTAAGAGCTGAAATCGAGTTGTCCAAAAAAATTTCAGATACTAGAAACGCAGACATTATTCGTTCTGATATTTTAAAAGATCCAAATAATCTACATTATCTATTCGAGTTAGCTCTATCTCAAATTTCCTCTCAAGAATATGAGAATGCGATAACAGATCTTTTAAGAATTTTCAAAGAAAATCCTGCTTGGGAAAATGGCAAAGCAAAAGATCAGCTATTACAACTATTTGAATCTTTGGGACATGACGATCCATTGGTTTTGAAAGGCCGTAGAAAATTGTCATCTATTATATATTCTTAAATTGGTTATACTGTGAATGACTTACTTCAGTGATATGAATGATCTTCCTAAAAGCATTCCTATATTCCCATTAGCTGGTGCTCTTTTACTACCCAAAGCCCGTTTGCCATTAAATATTTTTGAACCCAAATATCTTAAAATGTTAGAAGATGTTTTAAAAAACCAAAATCGCCTAATTGGCATGATACAACCACTATCAGTAGAGGAGGGGAAGCCCCACAATTTTGAGCTTAACAAAGTAGGTTGTGCAGGAAGAGTAGTTAGTTTTACCGAAACAGAGGATTCAAGATATTTAATTACACTAGCTGGTATAAGTAGATTCAATTTTGTTGAAAAAATAGAAGAAAATGATCCCTACCTGAAAGGAAAGGTTGATTGGAACTCATTTAAAGGTGATAGAAAAACAGACAAAATGAATGCAGATTTTGAGAGAAATGTTTTTCTTGATATACTTTCAAAATATTTTAGACTAGCCAATTTACAAACAGACTGGGAAAGTCTAAAAAAGGCAGAGGATGAGCTGCTTATAAATTCTTTGTCTATGCTTTGTCCCTTTGACCAATACGAGAAACAAGCATTATTAGAAGCCAAAACGATAAAGGACCGTGCCAGCATTTTGCAAACGCTTATGGAAATGACCTTAAAGGCAGAAAAAAGTTTTGGTCCTCTGCAATGAGCCTAAAGCCATGAAAACAAGATTTGATGAGAGTTTACTCAATATTGTCGTCTGCCCCAAGACCCATACTCATTTGGTATTGGATAAAAAAAACCATGAATTGATATCTAAAACTGCCGGCTTAGCTTACCCTATTAGAGATGGGGTCCCAATCCTTATAATAGACCAGGCCAGAGAAGTTCAAGATAATTCTTAATTTTATTTTAATGCTTAAATGCCCTGATTCCAGTTAATAGCATGCTAATACCCTTTTCATTTGCAAAATCTATTACCTCATTGTCTCTCATAGATCCACCTGGCTGAATAACTGATTTTATTCCCTTCGAAACAGCTTTTTCTAAACTATCAGAAAAGGGGAAAAATGCATCCGAAGCCATCACTGCTCCATCCAAAGGTGATAAAACCATCCCCCGTTTCTCCTTAAGTTTTTCAGATTTCTCAATAGCAGTAATTGTACTGTCTATTCGGCTCGGTTGACCAGAACCAATGCCTATTGTGGCACCATTTTTAGCAAATACAATGCCATTTGATTTTATTTGCTTTACCACTTTCCATGCGAAAATAAGGTCCTCCAATTCCTTATTATTTGGATTACGGTTAGTCACTAGTTTCAAATCTTTAGCACTAATTTCATTTTTATCTCTTTCTTGAAACAGAATACCCTGATAAATTGACCGAAATTCATAATCACTAGCAACTTTTGATTTCCAGTTCTTCCCAATAGAAACAACTCTCATATTTTGTTTTTTTGATAATAACTCCAGTGATTCATCATCAAATGAAGGAGCTATTATCATTTCAAAAAAAGTCTGTATAATTTTTTCTGTTACTCCCACTGAAATGCTAGAGTTACTAATTACAATTCCCCCAAATGCAGATATGGGGTCAGAAAGAAAAGCTCTCTCAAAGGCCTCCAAAACAGTTTTCCCAGTTGCCACACCACATGGATTTGTATGTTTTATTATTCCTACTAACGGCCTTAAATAATCCCTGAAACCAAGAATAAGACCTATGCTAGAATCAAAATCCAAAAGATTATTATATGACAAATCTTTTCCCTGATGTTGAGTGTAGTTGGCCCAGCTTTGATCATAATCTTCTGTTTGATATAAGGCTGCACGCTGATGAGAATTTTCCCCATAAGGCAAGTTTTTTTTAAGCGTTGATTTAATAAATTTTTCTTTTGGAAATTTGTCAAAATCATCTCTCACAAACCATTTATACACTTGCCCATCATAGTTCGAAGAACATGAAAATGCCTTGATGGCATTTAGCCGGCGAAACTCGTGACTTGTGCTTCCATCATTTGAATCAAGATGATTTAAAAAATCCAGGAATCCAGAATTGTTTGAGATAACGGTAACATAATCATAATTCTTTGCTGCCGCTCTTAGCAAAGTGATACCGCCAATATCGATATTTTCAATGCAAGAACTATAATCCTTTTTCTGTCTTGCCATTTCCTCAAATGGATAAAGATCACAAACCACCAAATCTATAGGTTCTATATTATTTTGTTTCAAATCTGAAATATGTTGAGGTTTGTCTCTTAACGCAAGTATACCTCCATGAATGCTCGGATGTAAAGTTTTGACCCTTCCCATCAGCAGCGGTGGAAAACCTGTTATATCCTCCACATCTATCACTTCGATTCCCTTTTCCCTTAGTGTACTAGCCGTTCCACCACTAGCGATTACTTCAATGTTCCAGGACCTAAGTCTTAATACAAATTCCTCTATACCTTCTTTGTTAGAAACCGAAATAATGGCTCTTTTAATCTTTACAAAACCTTTTTTCATAATGTTTTAACTCAACCTCCTTTTAGGAAATAATTTTTTCTCTTGTTATTCTGGAACTATGGCTCTGCAGGAAAAACCTCCATGCAACAAATAGGTTTTTACCGCTCAAGCTTCTTCGTAAGACTATTCTAAAAGCTCTTTTTATTTGTAAGTCTTTAGGATCAAGGTAATTATATGTATGCAAGTCACCATTATTCTCATCAGTTTCAAAATTCCAAATCTCATTATTATTAAGCTGTAATAAAAAATAATTTGATCCTTCAGATTTCCAAACATGAACTTCTGGATGCAGAAAAAACTGAAAGTTGATGTAGTCAAAATAATTCAAATCTTTATTTTCTGAATAAATAACCTCACTACCCCTCATTTCAGTTCCAGAAAATGGTATGCTTAATTTTCTGGAATGATAGATATCTGACTGATCTATAAAGATCTTTTTTCTGCCTTCGATATAATTGTTTTTATAATCTTTATAGTTCTTAACCTCCATAATTTTGCTAACTCCTTGGGATAGATCAATTAATCTAGATTTTTTCAAAAAGTTCACAGAATTATAATCTTGCTCAACTTTATGTATTCTGTCGCTATGACCTAAAAAAAAATTGAAAGGAGAATTGTTCTGAAATATAGTACGTCGCCCAGAGCTTAGTTCAAAGGAAAAGGCCGGACAGCAAAAGCTTTTGGCTGTTGTTTCTATCTTTCTTGATTTTCCATTAAAAATTAATTTAAGGCGACCCGAATTAATTCTGTAGAACCCCATGTTTTGTTTTCTAATCGAGAAATCATTTAACCTGGCATCGGACAATTCTTTGTCTAAATCCCAAAGGATCACCTCTCCTCCAAAATTATTGGCCCTCACTAGCTGTCCTCCACCTAATCGTAAACCCCTTAAAATAGGCGCTATTTGATTTTGGAAACTTCTTAATTTTAAATCTTTTTTTCCTTTTGAAAGGTCTGAAGTAGAAGAAAACCTTATGAGCCTGTTAACCAAAAAGAAAATCTCCAGAAGTTCTCCAGGGTTATCAATGATAAGCTCCCCATTTTTCTTCATTAAGAAACCAAGATCCTTAACAATTCTTCCAAGTAAAATATCTCTTTTTGATATTGTTTCTCCTAAAATTAGGCTAGCAAAAAATATTCCCGAATTCATCCTTAAACTGATTAGCCCTTTAGGTACAAAAGTCTTGCAAAGGGAAAGATAAAGAACATGAAAATGTATAAAAGATAGCATCTTAGATTTATTTTTAAAAGCTTTGGCTAATTCTAAAAAGCGAATATTCAAACAGACAGAGCAAAGTCTAAAGGCTGTTGTTTCTAAACCCCAAATCTTATAAGAAAATTTTCTATTAAAAACCCCTAACTCATTCACAAAAACTTTGGTATAATCTCTGGATTCTTGATTATTAATTCCAGATATCAAGTATAACCAACAAAACGTTTCAGGTTTTAAGCCTTCTAATAATTTTTTAGGGACAAGATTATTATTTCTACTCGCTTTTGAGGTTCTTATTGGCTTTGAAAAACTGTTAAAATATCCATTGATTAATAGTTTTCCTAAAACCAATTGTCCTGAAAATAAGTTAAAAGGAGCTTTCTCAAGTTCACTAGGTAATTTAAAAAGTCTATTCAATAATAGAGAAATCAGAAAAAATATGCGAAAGAATATATCTCTAAAATTATTAATAAGCCTTATTCTTAATCTGAGCAAACCGCAATTTCCCTACATCAAAACATTTTCAAACTACCAGAGAGCACAATATCAATTATTCTTTACCAAGATTGCAGCATAAAAACCATCCATTCCACCTAAATCAAACAAATGGTCTGGCCTCAACCTAAGACCACCTTTTGAATCCACCCAATCGGCCTCTATCCCATGTTCTTTTGGACAAATGGCTTTTTGCATCCAATCTTGGTTCTTTACCAGGAATTCTGATACTCGTTCTTCACCCTCTGCAGGAAAAAGAGAACAAGTACAGTATAAAATTACTCCATCTTCTTTAACGTATTTTCTCGCCAAATCTAAGGATTCATCCTGTATTGCTGTTAAATTAAGAATTCTCTCTATTGGCAAGAGATGAGGTAAATCTTTGTTTTTAATTATGGTCCCAGAAGAAGAACATGGTGCATCAATTGTGATTATGTCATATTTTTTTTTTGATTCAAATTTCCTTATATCAGAATTAATGATCTTAGCTTTCATGTTCATCCTAAAAAGGTTTTTTTTCAAAAGTTCTAATCTCTTTTTGGAAAAGTCCAAACATGTTACTCTAGCTCCTGCTGAAATCAATTGCATTGCTTTTCCTCCAGGAGCAGAAAAAAGGTCTAAAACTTCGGCTCCAGATATTTTACCCAGCACCTTAATAGGTATGGCAGACGAAGCGCCTTGGATCCACCACTTGCCGTCCTTGAAGCCTGGTAATGAAGAAAGGCCCTTAGGATTTTTTAATCTAAGGATTCCACCAGGTAGTTTTTTTGCATTTAATTTTTTTTTCCAGCAATTTATTTCCTCAAAATTCTTAATGTTAATATCTAATGGTGCTTTTTTAGTCATTAATTTTTCGATTCTCTTAATTACTTCATCCGGATAATAATTACTTAAATAANACCTTAGTTNCTCATCTAAAACTGAAACTAATTTCAAATTATCACCCTGAACATACACTAATATCTTCCTTGAAATAGCGTTGACCAAACCTGAGAAATACTTTGTCGATTTACTTAGTTTGGATAATTGAACGGCTGAATTAACAATTGCATGATCTGGTGCTTCATCAATAAGTGACTCGGCAACTACAATACGGAGAATATTTCTTACTTCTAATTTGAGTTTCTTTTCAGAATAAACATTTATACATTCATCCAATCCTTGAAGATAAACAAAAATAAAGTCTGAAATTCTTTTTGCTCTTGCAATATCACTTTCTTCATAAGAATGCATACAAAGGTATTGCTCTTCTAGCGTCTGTGAAACAGTTTTCTTTTTCTTAAAAACCCCTATCAAAATCTGTAAGCAGAGATATCTTGCCTTTAAACTATCTTTCAGTTTCAAAAGTCGATCCACCAGTCCTTGCTACTCAACCAAGTTTCATTTAATGTTATGGACCTATTTAAAAAAATTAATTTTAAAGATAGTTCCAAAATGAAATATAACAACTATATAAGGAAGCCTTCCAAAGAAACAGCAGAAAAAGCATTATTGGAAGCAGAAATAAGAAATCAAAAATTACCCTTGGTCGAAAATCCAAAAGAAATAAATGGTCCATCGGATCTTGAACCAACCAGGTATGGAGACTGGGAAAGACGGGGTATAATTAGTGACTTTTAGTATTTAAAGACTTGAAAAATTAATTTTAGGTGCTATGCTGGCAAGGATTGTTTTTGACGGGCTTTAGGCCCGTTTTTTTGTGCTAGACGGATAACATGGAAAATTTAATAGCCCGTTCTAATGTAGAAAGATCCTTATACAAGAATATCCTACCAATTGTTGAGAATGGTGGTTTTGAATTGGTGAGAATTAGAATATTTGATGAATCCAATCTAACTTTACAAATTATGATAGATAATAAACTTAGGTCATTAACTATAGATGATTGTGCAAAAATGTCCCATAATATTTCTAACGAACTAGACACAAAAGACTCTTTTCAGGAAGAATATCACCTAGAAGTATCTTCTCCAGGCTTGAATAGACCTCTCACTCGACTTAAAGATTTTGACGAATGGAAAGGCCACAAAGTTATAATAAAACAAAAAATTGAAGATTTAGGAATTAGTAAATTGGAAGGAACATTGATTGGCGTGGTAAATTCTGAACTGCATGTACTCCAAATTGATAAAATTCACCATATTAAGGTATCTAACATAGAAGAGGCCAAATTATTGGCTTAAAAACGAATAGGAAAGATAATGGCCGAACACAACCCTAGTAAAATTGAATTACTTCAGATTGCTGATGCTGTCGCAAGAGAAAAATTAATTGAACCGGAACTCGTAATAGAGGCTATGGAAGACAGTTTGGCAAAAGCAGCAAGATCCAAGTATGGGGCAGAATATGATATTAGAGCAAAAATTGATACGAAATCTGGTGAATTAACAATGAATCGATGTAGGTTGGTTGTGGAAGAAGTTGAAAACCACTTTACAGAAATAACAATTGATGAAGTAATTGACCTACTTCCTGATGCTAAAATTGGTGATACTGTCAAGGATCCCTTGCCTCCTATGGATTTTGGAAGAATTGCCGCTCAATCTGCAAAACAGACCATAGTACAAAAAGTTCGTGAAGCTGAAAGGGCAAGGCAATATGAAGAATTCAAAGATCGAGTTGGTCAAATTATTAACGGTCAAGTAAAGAGAATTGAATATGGCAATGTCATCGTAGATGTGGGTAGAGGTGAAGCAATTTTAAGACGAGATCAGCTCATCAATCGAGAAACTTTTCGAACTGGAGATCGGGTGAGGTCATATATCAAAGACGTAAAAACAGAAACTAGGGGACCGCAAATTTTTCTTTCTAGAACAGCACCGGAATTTTTGTCTGAACTTTTTAAAATGGAAGTACCCGAAATATATGATGGAATCATTGAGATTAAAACTGTTGCCAGGGATCCTGGAAGTAGAGCAAAAATAGGTGTGATATCACTTGACAACTCAATAGATCCTGTCGGTGCCTGCGTTGGCATGCGTGGTTCTCGGGTCCAAGCTGTAGTGAATGAATTACAAGGCGAAAAGATAGATATAATTCCATGGAATGAAGATGCTCCTACATTCCTAGTAAATGCTTTACAACCTGCTGAGGTCTCAAAAGTAGTCCTTGATGAGGACTCTCAAAGAATTGAAGTTGTTGTTCCAGATGATCAACTTTCTCTAGCTATTGGGAGAAGAGGCCAAAATGTCAGGTTAGCCAGTCAACTAACACAATTTGATATTGATATTATGACCGAAGCTGAAGAATCGGAACGAAGGCAGACGGAATTTTCTGAAAGATCAAAACTTTTTATGGATACTCTTAATGTGGATGAAATGGTGGCCCAATTGCTCGTGTCAGAGGGCTTTTCCACGCTTGAGGAAGTAGCATATGTTGAAAAAAGTGAGATTGAAAATATCGAAGGTTTCGATGAATCCACTTCTGAAGAGCTTCAAGCCAGAGCACAGGAATGTATAGAAGAAAATAATAATAAAGCATTGAAAAAAGCTAAAGAATTGGGTGTTGAGGAAAGTTTAATAAATTTCGAAGGTTTAAATCCTGAAATGATACAGGTACTTGCTGAGGAAAATATTAAGAATCTTGAGGAATTTGCCAAATGTGCTGATTGGGAAATTGCAGGAGGTTATACTACAGTTGAAGGAAAGAGAGTTAAAGATGAAGGTATTCTTGAAAAATTTGATATTAGTTTAAAAGAGGCAAAGATTTTGGTTATGAATGCTAGACTCAAAATGGGCTGGATTACAGCTGAGGATTATGACAAAGAAATAATAAATGAAGATCCAGTTTTTTAATTTATAGGACGGTAATTATAATAAGTATGGAAAACTTATGTGAAAAAAAGATGTGTCATATTACAAAAAAAATGCATCCAAGTGAGGTTATGATTAGGTTTGTTTTGTCTCCATCCAATGTTTTTACACTTGATCTATTTAACGAATTTGATGGAAAAGAATTTTATGTTCTTGCTTCTAGAAAAATCTTGATAAAGATGAAAGACTTTGCAAGCAATAAATTTGGAAGAGATTTTCAACAAGAAAATCTTATTTCAAGGATAGATAGCATATTATTAAAGAGAATCGTTAGTTTAATAGCTTTATCTAGAAAGGCTGGTAAAGTGATAATTGGTCATGAACAAATCCAAAGATATTTATTAACGAATAAGATAGAATTACTCCTGCAGGCAAGAGATGGATCTGAAAATCGAAAAAAGAGCCTAGCTCTGCCAAGGTCCCAAACTTCTAGGATTAATTGCTTGAATAGAAAGGAACTTGGGATTCCTTTTAGAAGAGATGCAATTACCAATGTTGGCTTTCTAAAGAGTAGTTTTACTAATCCGTTAATTTTTGATACTGCTCGCCTAGGGAATCTTAGAAGCTGTTAAGGAATATAGAATAAAAGGTCGATTTTATAATGGATGAAAATGAGAAAAAAGGCACTAGCTCAAAAACATTAAGTGTCCGGGGCTCGGGAAGTTCTGTCCGAATGAATCTTTCTCATGGGAGATCAAAGTCGGTCCTGATAGAAACAAAGCGGAAAAAAATTCTTAAACCCAGTAAGAATATTTTGTCCTCTAATCAAAACCTTAAAACACCTATTAAGGAAAATAGTGATTTCAACCCACAAACTCAACCCAATAAAAGTTACTCAGAAGAACAAATTGATAGACGAAAGAAAGCCATAGAGGCCGCTAGGGAAGAAGAGAACAAAAAGAAAGAGGTTGATAGGAAGATTGCAGAAAAAGCTTTGTTGGAGCAAAAGGAAGAAAGTAAAAAATCAGAAAAAGAAAATTTGGCAGTTCAACAAGTTTTAGATGTTGCTCAACCTATTGAAGAATCAACACAAAAAACTCGTTCAAAAATTGACAATAAATTTGAAAATAAGTCTGGTGATGCTTCTGCCGGAAAAAAGTTTAAGAAAGATGATGAATTAAAAGAAGTGCGTCCTAGCAAAGGATATTCTGAGAGAAGAAGGTCTGGCAAATTAACAATTAATCAGGCCCTTTCCGATCAGGGTGGAAGACAGAGATCTATTGCTTCTTTGAGAAGAAGACAAGAAAAAGTGAAGCGAAGGCAAACATCAGATAGTGCAGAAAGAGAAAAAGTAAAAAGGGAAGTACCAGTTCCTGATTCTATTACAGTTCAAGAACTAGCTAATAGAATGGCTGAAAGATCTGCCTCTGTTGTTAAAACATTGATGACAAATGGCATAATGGCAACCCAAAACCAAACAATAGATGCTGATACCGCCATTTTGATAGTTGAAGAGTTTGATCACATTCCGATAAGAGTTTCAGCCTCAGATGTGGAAGATGCTATTTTAAAGCACGATGAAAAAGATGCTGCTGAAAATATGAAACCAAGGGCCCCTATACTCACTGTAATGGGACATGTTGACCACGGAAAGACTTCCTTGTTGGATGCTATTAGAAAAACAAATACTACTGGCAATGAAGCTGGTGGTATTACACAGCATATCGGTGCTTATCAAGTAAAGACAGAAAAAGGCTCTTTATTTACGTTCTTGGATACCCCTGGACACTCAGCTTTTACTTCTATGAGATCAAGAGGGGCACAAGTCACAGACATAATTATTTTAGTTGTTGCTGCTGACGATGGCGTTATGCCTCAAACTATAGAAGCTATAAACCATGCAAAAGCAGCAAAAGTGCCAATTATAGTGGCAATAAACAAGTGTGACAAAGAAAATTCTGACCCTAACAGAGTAAGGACTGATCTGCTGAAGCATGAAGTAATTGTAGAGTCAATGTCAGGTGAAGTTTTAGATGTTGAGGTTTCTGCTTCTACCGGCAAAGGAGTGGAAACTCTTCTGGAAAATATCACCCTACAAACCGAAATACTAGAACTAAAAGCTAATCCGAATAGAGAAGCAGAAGGTACAGTAATTGAAGCAAAGCTGGATGTTGGACGTGGACCAGTTGCTACAGTATTGGTGCAAAAAGGTACTCTCAATAAGGGGGACATAATTGTTGTTGGAGATCAATGGGGTAAAGTGAGAGCCTTGATTGATAGTCAAAATGTGAAAGTGTCTCAGGTTGGTCCTTCTGTTCCAGTTGAAGTTTTGGGTTTGAATGGAACCCCAGAGGCAGGTGATATATTAAATGTGGTTTCAAACGAAACAGAAGCTAGAGAAATAGCAGATTATAGGAATCAGGTTATTAAAGACAAAAAGGATGCTTTAGGTACCGGAAAAACATTGGATCAAATGATAGCAAAGGCAAAAGCAGACGAAGAAGTTTCGGAACTTCCTTTGGTCGTTAAAGCTGATGTTCAAGGCTCCACAGAAGCAATAGTGCAAGCTTTAAATAAAATAAGTACAGAAGAAGTTAAAATAACCGTTTTACATTCTGGCGTTGGCGCTATTACTGAAAGTGATGTAATTTTAGCTGAAGCTTCGAAAGCACCAATAATAGGTTTCAACGTAAGAGCTAACGCCTCTGCTAGAGATGGAGCAAATCAAAAAGAAGTAGAATTACGCTATTATTCTATAATATATGATTTGGTTGACGATATCAAAAAAGCAGCCTCTGGTCTACTTAAACCAGAAATAAAGGAAACCATTTTAGGTTATGCCGAAATATTAGAGATTTTTAAAGTGACCAATGCGGGTAAGGTCGCTGGTTGTTTGATCACTGAAGGTAATGCTCAAAGATCAGCTAAGGTAAGGCTTTTGAGAGATAATGTAGTAATACACGAAGGATCTCTTAAAACATTAAAAAGGTTTAAAGATGAAGTAGAATCTGTTCAGTCTGGACAAGAATGTGGTATGGCATTTTCAGACTACGAAGACATAAGAAAAAAAGATGTGATCGAAATATTTTCTATTCAAAGCATTGCTAGAACACTTAATTGATGATGAAAAATAATACAAAAGACCAAACCTGGCACGGTACAACAATTATAGGAGTAATGAAAAATGATTGTGTGACTATTGCCGGTGATGGTCAAGTGACCTTAGGTCAAACTGTGATTAAGGGCACAGCAAAAAAAGTCCAAAGATTGAAGCCTGGGGGATTGGAAATATTGGTAGGCTTTGCTGGATCTACTGCAGATGCTTTTTCTTTATTGGAAAGGCTCGAAAGAAAATTGGAAACTTTCCCTGGAAATTTATCTAGATCAGCAATCGAATTAGCCAAAGATTGGAGAACTGACAAATATTTGAGAAATTTGGAGGCTATGTTAATTGTTTCTGATGGAAAAGATCTATTCATAATTTCTGGTTCCGGAGATGTCTTGGAACCAGAAGGGGGTATAGCTTGCGTGGGATCGGGAGGCAATTATGCTCTAGCTGCAGCAAAAGCTATTTACGATAATGATCTTTCTTCAAAGGAAATTTGCAAGACAGCACTAAAAATAGCTGCTGATATATGTGTTTATACCAACCATAACGTTGTTTCTGAAACCTTATCAAAAATTAAATGACTGAGTTAACACCTAGAGAAATAGTTTCTGAACTAGACAAGTTCATAATCGGACAAGAACCTGCAAAAAGGGCTGTTGCTGTTGCACTTAGGAGCAGATGGAGAAGAAAAAAAGTAAATTCCCCACTTAAAGAAGAAATTTATCCTAAAAATATTCTAATGATTGGGCCAACTGGGGTCGGCAAGACTGAAATATCAAGACGCTTGTCTAAATTGGCTGGTGCACCTTTTGTGAAAGTAGAGGCTACCAAATTTACGGAAGTAGGTTATGTCGGACGAGACGTAGAGCAAATAGTTCGAGATTTGGTTGATAGTGCTATGATAATGATACGAGAAAAGATGCGCAAGGATGTAGAGGTAAAAGCCCACGCTCAAGCTGAAAAAAGAGTTTTGGCCTGTTTAACCGGAGAAAACGCTCGTGAACAAACAATTGAAATGTTCAAGAAAAAACTCCGGGATGGTCTATTAGATGACAAAGAGATTGAAATTGACTTGAATGAAACGGCAAACCCTTTATCTCTTTTTGAAATTCCCGGTCAACCTGGAAATAGCATGGGGATGATGAATCTTAATGAAGTTTTTGGTAAAGCTTTAGGAAAAAGAACCAAAAAAATTAAAATTAGAATAGCTGATAGTTATGACCTTTTAACTAAAGAGGAAGCAGACAAACTTCTAGATGAAGATACGATTACAAAAAAAGCCATAGAGTCAGTAGAAGAAAACGGTATAGTATTTTTGGACGAGATAGATAAAATCTGTGCTCGAGCTGAAATGAAGTCTGCAGACGTTAGTAGAGAGGGCGTTCAAAGGGATTTATTACCTCTAATAGAAGGGACTACTGTTTCAACAAAATATGGTCCTATACGCACAGACCATATTTTGTTTATAGCATCAGGGGCTTTCCATATAGTAAAACCAAGTGATCTTTTACCTGAACTTCAAGGAAGACTTCCTGTAAGAGTTGAACTATCAGCACTAACAGAAAAAGATTTTATCAATATTCTTAAAGAAACCGAAAATTCTCTGACAAAACAATATGCTGCATTGATGCTCACAGAAGGCATAGAATTAATTTTTGAAGATAGTGGTATTAAGTCTTTGGCAAAAATAGCAGCGGATATAAATGCTACCGTCGAAAACATTGGTGCTAGGCGATTATATACTATTCTAGAAAAAGTTTTTGAGAACCTAAGTTTTTCTGCACCTGATCAAAAAACAAAAACTGTTAAAATTGATACCAATTTTGTGAAAACTAACCTAGATAAATTTGTCAGTTCCACAGATGTGAGCAGATATGTACTATAAGCCCGTACTACTTGATTTTGCGCAAATAAACGTAAAAAGCTCCCCCGCCTCCATGTTTTGGATGTGCTGACATAATTTTGAGAATTTTTGGCCACATGATTGAATTCTCAATCCATGGTATTAAGGCTTTCTTTAAAATACCGGTATCACTATCTTCATAGTAAGGTGCGTTTTTTTTCCCAGTCCTTTTTCCTTTGCCAGTAATAATCAAAACAAGTCTCGCCCCATTGGTATAACTCTTTTGTAAGAAATCTATTACTCTTTTCTCTGCTTGTTTCGAGTTCAAACCATGCAAATCCAAGGTTTTTTCTGGCTGAATTCTACCTTTTTTTAATAAGGTTTGTTTCCTTTTATCAAGATTATGATTTACAAAAACATTAGGAGGGTTTTCTAAACCCACATTTTTATTCTTAAAAGAATCCAATCTGTCATTTACTACAACTACTTTTTCTTGTCTTAGGACAATATCCGAACCAAGGTCATTATTCTCACATTTTTGATAAAAATAACCTTTTTCTTCCTGTCGCAATGTTCGGTCAAAGGTTTTTTTTACCTGATTCCAAAGAACTCGGTCTTCCTTTGATAAATTTCTGCGCCTATTGCTTTTCAACAATTATGTCTCACGTTCATATTTTCAAACTATTCGGTCTTTACTAGATACCAATTTGGTAAATCACTATTCATTTTACGAGAAAAAGTCCAAATATCTCTTTGTTTTTTTATTTTGTCAGGACCTCCTTCCACAATATTACCATCTTTATCTTTCACACTAAAAGACAGCTCGCATTTGAAAACCATCGTAATTTCTGCATTCATGGTTTTTGTATCAAAATCAACTTCTTTGATTCTTATGTCTCTAACGCCTCCAAACTCTGCCTCTACTCGTAAACCTTTATTTGCTCTCTCATCAATTACCGTTTTGAAGGATTGACAAACCTCTTTTGAAGTCATTTTTTTGATTGTGGATAAATCACCTTTTTCAAAAGCCATTAAGATATCCTCATAAGCCATTTTGGCACCAGAAACGAAATGAGAAACTAGCCATCCCTTTTCCAATTTTTTCATTTCTGACAGTGATTTAAATGCTGGGCTATCTAACTCAACATAATCTGCTATTTCTTCATCAACTTCATTAGCCTTAAGCTCTATAACATTTGAATCCTCATTTTTCGCTTGTTTTTTTTCTTTGTTCTTTTCCGGAGTTATATTTGTTTTTTCGAATCCTTCTCTTGAACCCAAAACTGATCTCAAACGCCAAAAAAGAAAAATTGCTACTGCTGCTAGTACTAGAATTTGAACCATAATAAATGTGCCTTTCAGTGGTATAATAAACCACCCTTTACAAGCTGATGTAAATACTATTTGGTTAACATCAATCCCCAAAGAGATAAAATGTTTTTAGTAGAATAAAAAATCAAGAATAACCTGGAAATATTAAAATAGTTTTATAGTAGTATAACTTTTTCCTTTTAGATAAATAATATCCCATAATGAATAAGCAAAAAAATGATAAAACCTTGGAAGTGCTAGTAATATCACAGTTTATAAAAGATATGTCCTTTGAAAACTTTAGAACAAATGAAAAAAACTTAAAGGACATAAATTATAAGCTCAATATTAATGTGAATGTTGAAAAGGCGGACGATATTATATCTAATGTTATTTTACACCTCTTTTGCGAGGCCAGTGATGAGACAGGAAATATTTACATATTGGAAATACTATATGGTGGAACCTTTAAAATTAGCTATACAGAAAAAAAAGAAAGAAGAAGAGTTTTAATGGTAGATTGTCCAAATTTATTGTTCCCTTTTCTAAGAAGAATTGCCTATGACATAACCAAGGAAGGGGGGTTTTCTCCTCTTAATATTAAACCTATGGATTTTTCTTCTTTTCAAGACAACACTTGATGAAGTTTTAAATTTTTCCAAGCTTTATCGCACCCTATAGTTTTCAAGAATTCTTGGTGTTTTTTTATGTCAATTTGAGAAATTCTTTTAGTTAGGGGTTTCGGTCTTATTAGTTGTATGCCCTTGCTAGATAAATCACTGTCATCTTCCGTTGCAAACGTTTTTCTTCTATCAAAACCTAGGTTTGGTTGCTTTCCTCCCAACATCTCTAAATAGACTTCCGACAAAAGTATGCTGTCAGTCAAGGCCCCATGCCCTCTTTCTTTTCTATTAGCCGTGTCAACATTGAACCGCTTACATAAAGCATCTAAAGAAACAGATGATCCCGGATATTTTCCTCTAGCTAAAAGAAGAGTGTCTATAACTTGTAAATCTAACATTGGGAGATTAATCTTCTGAAGTTCATATTGTAAAAACTTAATGTCAAATTCCGCATTATGTATTACTAATGAACTGCTCTCCAAAAAAGACAGAAAATCATGCACAACATCTGAAAAAAGGGGTTTGTCTGCAACAAAATTATCTGTTATTTTGTGTATTCTAATAGACTCTTCCGGTATTTTTCTTTCAGGATTCAAGTAAACATGAAAAAATTTTCCTGTAGGTACATGATCGAATAATTCCAATGCCCCTATTTCTATAATTCTATCACCTTTTTCAGGATTCAAACCTGTGGTTTCAGTGTCCAGAACCACTTCTCTTATCATTAGACTTATCCTTAATCTTTTTTATAACTGATAACACATCTTTCTTCATATCATCCAAAACTTTATCAGAATTTATAATAAAATGGCATTTATCTCGCCTGCTGGCATATCTATTTTGTCTTGAAATTAACATTTTTATTTTTTCACCATTCAAATTTCTCCTGTTTAAAAGCCTTTTTTTTTGGGTTTCCCTGGAACAGGTTACTAATAATACTGCATCCAACCATAAATCAGCTTTTGTTTCGAAAAGTAGAGGTAAGTCAAATACTAAAATAGGCTGTTGGTAATGCCTGGCAATAAATTTTTTCCTTTCCAATGATAGTAGTGGATGAATTATTGATTCTATGACATCTAGTGTTGTTTCTTTTTTTTGAATCATTTGGGATAACTGATCCCTGTCAATAGCTACATCATTAATTAAACTAGGAAATTTTTCTATTAAAGCATTGTAACCCAAACCATCCTTTTCGTATATTCTGTGCACATTTTTGTCAGCATCCCATAGAGGTATATTTTCTTCCACGAAATAAGATGAGACTGTTGTTTTTCCCATCCCAATAAATCCTGTTATACCTAGTTTAAAAGACAAATTACCTTCTCAACAAAGAAATTTCTAACAATTCTCTTAACTCTTTTGAATAAACTGGTTTCTTTTTAAACCATCTCTTAAAACCTGGCATAGCCTGGTAAACGAGCATATCCAAGCCATTAATGCAGTTTATGTTCTCCTTCTTTGCTATCTTCATAAAGGATGTTTCCAAAGGATTATAAACAAGATCTACCCCAACAGCATTTTTTTTAACACCTTTTAACGTATGAGAAAAAGGCTCATTTCCTAGATTACCTAAGCTAGTGGTGTTTATGACTGTTGTAACACCATCTAATGCTTCATTGTTATTTTTCCAATCAAATACTTTGATACCATCGGAAAATACTTCCTTTAACTCTATAGCTCGTTCTTTACTTCTATTAATCAATCTAATCTCGGAAGTTTTTTCGTTAACAAAAACTGACAATATTGCTCTAGCGGCACCACCAGCACCGTATACTAGTACTTTTTCTTTTTTGAAATTATAGAATGGAAAATTACGTAATATACAGGTCTTAAATCCAAATG
>PACC02000053.1 GCA_002699695.2 Paracoccaceae bacterium
CATCCTGCCACATTAGGCTGAACATTGCGTAGTTAAAGGACATATCAATTCTTAACGGAACTATGTCATACGGAAAAAATAGCTATGAAATATGCAGTTAGCACATTCACCAGTTTTTTTCCTCACTGTTCCTATTCATGCAAAATCCGTGTAGGAAAAAGATGTGGGGTTAATAATATAAGTTCTAGGGAATGTTTGGAGGTGCTTGAAAAGGGAAATGTGGTCAACAGCAGTGGTGAAAATTATTATGGGATAATTTTAAAAGGACACCCATATATTGTCACGGTAAAATATATGGGTGCTACAAAACATTACATCTGTGACAGTAAAATGAAATTAATCACAAATTGAGGAATCGGCCCAGATAATGAGCGGGATAGAAAATGTATGATAAAATCAGATTGATCTTGCTTTGCTTGATAAATGAGTTACATGTTGTTTTCTTAAACCCTGGCGGTTCAAGTTTGCCCATTCGAAATTCTAGTTTTATTACTTAGTGCTTCGCTTGATTTTTGTGGATATAGATTTGTTAGAGGGTCAATTTTGAGATCGAGTTTTAATTCAAAAAGGAATCCCAGTTTACCTAAAGGTAGACAAGTAAATGACTCTGCCATAGAGGAAGTACTTTATGTTTTAGGTGATCTTCCTATCCAGAGAGATCTTTTAATTGAAGCCTTCCACAAGCTACAAGACGAATTAGGTTGTCTAAAGTTAACGCATCTTGGGGCTTTGGCTGAAATATTCAGAATCAGTCAAGCTGAAGTGTATGAAGTGGCCTCATTTTATCATCATTTTGATATTGTTCGGGAAGATGACCCTGAGCCTCCAGCCATCACTATTAGGGTATGTGATGGTTTGTCGTGTGAGATGGAGGGGGCATCATCGTTGATTTCAAATCTCCAAAATTCTACAGAAAGTACAAAAATTAGAGTCCAAAAGGTCCCATGCATTGGTCGTTGTGCAAATGCACCAGCTGCGCAGGTCGGGAAAAGAGCAGTAGACAACGCATCTGCAGCAAAGATTGTCAAAGTAGCAGAAGGAATATTGGATCCTATAATTCCAAAATACCAGAAGTTAAGCCAGTATGTGGCAAATGGCGGATATGATTGTCTAAAGCGTGTCCTGCATGGTAGCATAACTTTTGATGAGGCAGTGTCTGTCCTAGCAGATTCGGGATTAAGAGGATTGGGCGGCGCAGGGTTCCCAGCTAATAAAAAATGGCAATTTGTTAATTCCTATGAGGGGCCAAGATTAATGACCATCAATGGGGACGAAGGTGAACCGGGGACCTTTAAGGATCGCTATTGGTTAGAAAGTGAGCCGCATAAAATACTGGAAGGGGCTCAGATCGCTGCTAATTTGGTTGGGTGTGAAAAAATTTATTTTTATATGCGTGATGAGTATCCTGCTGTTTTGGAAATATTAAAGACGGAGATAGAAAAACTTAAGTCTGAGAGCTTTTGCTCGGTTTCGATTGAGGTGAGAAGAGGAGCTGGCGCTTATATTTGCGGTGAAGAAAGCGCAATGATAGAATCTATTGAAGGGAAGAGGGGGTTGCCGCGCCATCGGCCACCATATATTGCAGAACATGGACTTTTTGGAAAACCAACTTTAAATCATAATGTTGAAACTTTATTTTGGATACCAGATATATTATCTAAAGGAGCTAAGTGGTTTGCAAATCAGGGCCTTAGTATTGAGCACAAAGGTGTACGTTCTTATAGTGTTTCGGGTAGAGTCGCCAACCCTGGGGTGAAAGTTGCTCCAGCAGGAATATCAGTTAACAAACTTATAAATGAATATTGTGGAGGGATGAAGCCAGGCCATAGTTTTAAGGCATTTTACCCTGGTGGAGCTTCTGGTGGTATTTTTCCCGCTAATATGGCCAGTTTAGCTTTAGACTTTGGAACTTTTGAACCTTATGGAGGTTTGATTGGCTCTCATGCTGTGGTAGTTTTATCTCAGCAAGACAATATATTAGATGCTGTTATGAACACGATTAAATTTTTTAAACATGAAAGCTGTGGACAATGTACGCCATGTAGAAATGGAACGGAAAAAATCCTTGATTTGCTGTCTCGCAAAAGTAAAGATCTTGATCTTTATGAAGATCTAATGCTTGTTATGAGGGATAGTTCTATATGCGGTTTAGGGCAAGCGGCTACAAATTGCTTGAAACATTTGTTGCAATATTTTCCTGGAGATTTACATGGCACTAGATGAGGATAACTGCGGTAGTGTAGTAAAATTCACTTTGGATGGTCAATCAACTGAAGCTCGTGACAGCGAAACTATATGGCAGGTAGCAAAGCGACTAGGAGTGCAGATACCGCATTTGTGTTGGAAAGATGCACCAGGTTACCGGGCTGACGGGAATTGCAGGGCATGCATGGTTGAAATTGAAGGAGAAAGAACTTTGGCTGCTTCTTGCATACGTAAACCAATCCCTGGCATGAATGTATCTACCTCTAATCATAGGGTGAATAAGAACCGACAGATGGTTTTTGAATTATTGGAAGCCGATATGCCAGCTCGGGAGGAAAGTCCTGATCCAGAGGCCTATTTTTGGGGGCAAGCTGAGTTGGCTGGAGCAAAAGCAAAGGATCGAATCCCGGGTTCAAGACCTGGTGCGAGCAAAAGAATCCCAGTTGATAGTGTTTTTCATGATTCTTCTCATCCATCAATAGCAGTAAATCTTGATGCATGTATTTCATGCGGATTGTGCGAGAGGGCTTGTAAAGAAGTGCAAGTTAATGATGTGATAGGGATGGGAAACCGAGGGGTAGAAACAACGCCAATTTTTGATTTCCATGACCCCATGGGTTTGAGCTCATGCGTGGCTTGTGGTGAGTGTGTTCAAGCTTGCCCAACTGGGGCGTTGATGGAAATGAATTTGTTAAATCCTGAATCGACGAAAAGAGAAGTCTATCCAGATAAAATTGTTGATAGTGTTTGTCCTTTTTGTGGAGTGGGGTGCCAAACATCCGTTCATCTTGCGGGGGAGGATATTGTTAAAGTAGATGGCAGACAGGGACCTGCCAACAGAGGTAAACTTTGTGTTAAAGGACGTTTTGGGATGGACTACGTAATGTCCCCAGAAAGGCTTACGAAACCATTAATAAGGCGTAAATCAGCTAAGAAAGAACCTGGAATGCATATCGGATTTAAGGATATCAATCATTATTTTCGAGAGGCTACTTGGGAGGAAGCACTAGAGCATGCTGCCCTTGGGTTTGATAAACTTCTGAAGAGAAAAGGTGGTGGATCACTTTGTGGTTTTGGATCAGCTAAAGGTACTAATGAAGAAGCATATCTTTTCCAAAAGTTTATAAGACAGGCCTTTGGGACTAACAATGTAGATCACTGTACGCGCCTCTGTCATGCTTCATCGGTTGCTGCTTTAATGGAAGGAATAGGAAGTGGGGCGGTATCAGCTCCTTTTACTGCGGCCGATGATAGTGATTGCATTATAGTCATTGGAGCACGTCCTGAACAAAACCACCCAGTTGCCGCAACATACCTTAAGCAAGCAGCAAAGAGGGGTGCAAAGCTTTTGGTTTTTGATGTGAGAAAACAAGGACTTATGCGGCATGCTAGTCATCCAGTTGTGTTTAAACCTGGTTGTGACGTTGCACTACTAAACTCAATGATTCATGTGATAATTAATGAAAAACTATTTGATGAGCAATACATCCAGGCCAATGTNGACGGTTTTGATTCTTTAAAGAAGAAAGTGAAAGATTTTTCACCTGAAAATATGGAAGATATTTCTGGAGTTCCCGCTNCTTATGTTCGTGAACTTTCCCGAATTTATGCNAATTCTGAAAGATCAATTATTTTCTGGGGTATGGGTGTTTCCCAACATATTCATGGCACTGATAATGCGAGATGTTTAATTGCTTTATCCTTAATAACAGGCCAGATGGGTAGACCGGGAACTGGACTTCATCCTTTGCGGGGGCAAAATAATGTCCAAGGTGCTTCTGATGCAGGTTTAATCCCAATGGTGTATCCGGATTATCAGCCGGTTGAGGACCCAGATATCAGAAAAGGTTTCGAGGATAAATGGGGTAGGTCCCTAGATCCGCTTAAAGGCTTAACCGTGGTTGAAATTATGAATAAAATCCATTTGGGGGTTATTTCTGGAATGTATGTGATGGGGGAAAATCCAGCTATGTCAGATCCAGACCAAAATCATGCGAGGTCTGGTCTATCAAAATTAGACCATCTCGTTGTGCAGGACATATTCCTTACGGAAACGGCATGGTTTGCGGATGTGATCTTTCCTGCGTCTGCACAGCCAGAAAAGGCAGGAACCTATACTAATTCAAATCGACAGGTACAAATAGCTTTCCCAGTTAGACAACCCCCCGGCGATTCAAGGCAGGATTGGCGATTAATTGTTGATTTAGCTAACAGATGTGGACTTAATTGGACTTATGGCGCGGTTTCAGAGATCTATAATGAGATGGCCTCTACAATGTCTAGTTTGAATAATATTAGTTGGAGTAGATTAGAAAAAGAAGGTGCTGTTTGTTACCCAGCTGATGACATTAGTAGTCCTGGAACTGAAATACTTTTTGCCGAGGGGTTTCCAACTTCCGACGGCAGAGCTAAAATAGTCCCAGCTGATCTTCTTCCTCCTGACGAAAAACCTGATGAAAAGTTTCCGCTGATTTTGACGACAGGAAGGTTGCTCGAGCATTGGCATACAGGGGCAATGACTAGAAGATCAAGGATGCTCGAGGCACAAGAACCTGTCCCAACTGTGGCAATGAATCCAAAGGACATTGAGAAATATGGACTTAAAAGGGGTGAATTGATTATAGTCGAAACTCGCCGTGGTCAAATTAAAATCCTACTGCGTGAAGATCGAGATGTAAGTATCGGAATGTTATTCATACCTTTTTGTTTTTCAGAAGCTCCAGCAAATTTTCTAACTAACCCACAGCTGGATCCTATCGGAAAAATTCCAGAATTTAAATTCTCTGCCGCCAATATAAAGAAAGTTTCTTAAATCAATACTCAGTTAAATTGGTTGGCGAACCCACGTTCATTGTGAGGCGTGACATTAAAAGCAGACTTGTAGCACTTTGAAAAATGTGAAGATGAAGAAAACCCACATGCTAAAGCTATCTGCAGTACATTCATTTCAGTTTGTAAGAGCAAATTTCGTGCTTTTTGTAATCTTAACTCCATGTAGTATCGTTTAGGTGACTTAGCAAAATAACGTTGAAATAGGCGTTCCAATTGCCTAATAGATATACCCAAGTTAGCAGCCAATATTAAGGGCGACAGGGGTTCTTCTATATTACTTTCCATACTCTTAATCGCTGTTAGAATTTTTGGATTTCTAGCGCCTATGCGGTTTGGGATAGATGGCAACTGTTTGTCCAATTCCGTTCGTATTGAGTCATGAATCATTTGGTCAGCAATCAATTTTGCAAACCCTGTGTGGAAGTCCTGCGATATAATATAGAGCATCAGATCTAAAGATGCCGTACCTCCTGCCGAAGTAAACCTTCGTTTATCAATAGCATATATTGATTCAGTAATCGTTAGATCACTAAATTCTTCTTTAAGTGAATCTTGATTTTCCCAATGTATTGTTGATTTACAGTCATTTAGGAGGCCAGCTTTTGCCAGAATGTAGGTGCCAGTACAAATTGCTCCAATGGTGGTATTTTTTCTAGCTTCTTTTCTTATCCAGTTCATGAGTGATTTATTTGTATGATTTTTGACATTTTCACCAGAACACAACACGACATAATTGGGGCTTTTGGCACCATAAATATCAACTTTAACATCTATAGATATACCGTTCGAGCAAGTGACTTTCTCTCCATGTTCAGAGGCCAACTCCCAGCTATATATATTTTTCTTTGCTATCCGGTTTGCTAATCGTAGTGGTTCTATAGCATTACTAAAAGCAACTAGAGAAAAATCTTCTATCAGTACAAATAAGAATCTTTTTACAAGCCCTTCTTGGGAAGAAATTCTATTTTGCCAAGTTTCTTGCAATGTTCATCCATAAGTGTTTATAAACCTAGAAATAATATACTGTAGAATGTGAACATTGTTATATTGTACGTCAATAGAAAATTATTTTTATGATGGGACGAGACAGTTGATTAACTTATATGAATTTTTACCGGCTTGGAGATACTATGGAAACTAATTGGGACAGGTCATCTTGGCGAAGAAAAACCAGAAGGCAAATGCCTGACTATTTAGATGCTAACGAGTTAAGGAGTGCTGAAAAGAATCTCAATAATTTACCGCCGCTAGTATTTGCAGGTGAAGTGCGTAACTTGAAATATGAACTGGGTAGAGTTGAGGCCGGAAAGGCATTTTTGCTTCAGGGCGGGGATTGTGCAGAGAGTTTTGAGGAATTTTCTGCCGACTTGATAAGAGATACTTTCAAGGTGCTACTTAAAATGGCGGTAGTCCTAACGTTTGGTGGGAAAAGGCCTGTTGTGAAGATTGGAAGGATGGCGGGTCAATTTGCTAAACCTAGGTCATCTGATTATGAAGCGGTAAACGGGCTTAAATTACCTTCATATCGGGGAGACATTATTAATGGAATAGGTGCTTCTATAGAAGAACGTACTCCTCAACCTGAAAGGATGATCCAAGCTTACACACAATCGTCTGCGTCATTGAATTTGTTAAGAGCTTTTAGCCAAGGGGGCTTTGCTGATATTAGTAGAGTGCATTCTTGGTTACTTGAGAGCACAAAAGGCCATACTGGCTATAAGAGATTTTCTGATTTAGCTACAAAAATCACTGAATCTTTGGAGTTCATGAGAGCAGCAGGCATCACATCTGAAAATGCAGACACTTTGCGCAAGGTAGATTTTTATACCAGTCATGAGGCTTTATTGCTGGAATATGAAGAAGCCTTATGTAGGAAGGATAGCACTACTGGTTTACCAGTTGCAGGCTCAGGGCACATGATTTGGATTGGGGATAGAACTAGGCAGATAGATGGTGCACATGTAGAATTTTGTAGAGGGGTTCAGAATCCAATTGGGTTGAAGTGTGGTCCTTCTTTAAAGGCAGAGGAATTGATTCAGCTCTGTGAAGTTCTGAATCCTGAAAATGAACCAGGTAGATTGACATTAATATCTAGATTTGGAGCTGATTCAATCGGAGATCATTTGCCAAGGATGATCAAAGCTATCAAGGGTGCTGGATTGAGGGTTATTTGGTCATGTGATCCAATGCATGGTAATACTATCAAATCTTCTAACGGTTACAAGACAAGACCTTTTGAGAAAATTCTTTCTGAGTTGAGGCAATTTTTTCAAGTTCACAAATCTGAGAGCACCTATCCGGGGGGGGTTCATATAGAGATGACTGGCAAGGATGTAACTGAATGTACTGGTGGAATTCAGTCTATCCACGATGAAGACCTACTTTCGAGATACCATACAGCTTGTGATCCTCGTCTCAATGCTAGCCAATCGCTTGAGCTATCCTTTTTAGTGGCAGAGGAACTTGAAAAATGTTTCCAGCCTTGAAAAATATTTCTCGCGTAGAGTAAATAGGAGTTAAGTTCCTTTATTTTTTGTGGATGGTTATATGAAAGAAATGGTTGGAGTCATAACAAAGAAAAATTTTGTTAGTGATGAAATGCTGAAAACCGTTTTAACGATTATTGGAGGAAAAGATCCCAGGCGACTTGGGCAAGCGGGATGTGATTTTACTGTGCTCAAAACTCCTAATCAACATGATTTACTAAAGGTTAGAAAATTAAAGGTAGACATCAATTTTGTCGAGAAATGTAATAGAGAGAAACAGATCGTTGTGGCAGATATGGATGGTACTCTTATTAAGGAGGAAAGCCTAGATGAATTGAGTAAGTTGTTAGATCTAAGAAAAGAAGTGGGAGATCTTACTAATCGAGCTATGCAGGGCGATATGCCGTTTCGTCTTTCTATCCAAAAACGAATGAAATTGTTGAAAGGTGTGCGCCAAGAGCAGTTAGAAGAATGTTTTAGGCATCACATTAACTTACGTGAGGGTGCCGAGGCATTTATCAAAACAATGAATGCCAGGAATGCCCTAACCATTTTGGTTTCTGGTGGAATCAAATATTTTGTATCCAGAGTAGCACGAAGGCTCAAGTTTTCGAGCTTTGTATCGAATGAGGTGGCGTGCAAAAATGGAATTTTAACAGGTGAATTAAAAGAACCTATAGTTGATGATTCTACTAAATTTGATGTCGTTAAGAATGTTAGTAATAGATGTGGTGTAGGTTTTGAGAATATAATAGCTGTGGGAGATGGCGCGAATGACATAAGAATGTTACAGGGCGTTGGGCTTGGTGTTGCATTTCGAGGTAAAAAAATTGTCAAGGCAGCTACAAATATTCATATTGATCATTCAGATCTAACAGCGTTATTATTTCTTCAAGGAATAACTGAGAAATTTTTTAAATAATTATTGAATATGGCTTATAGACAATTAAACCCAGGTATTTTGATTGTTCTGTCCTCTCCTTCTGGGGCGGGTAAAACCTCTCTTGCAACAGATATTGTGGGGAAGAACAAAGAAGTAGTGTTTTCAGTTTCTGTTACGACGAGGTCTCCGCGGAGAGGTGAGATTGAGGGCAGGGAGTATTATTTTACAGACCGCTCAAAGTTTGATTCTATGGTAAGAAAAAGTGAATTCATTGAATATGCAGAAGTTTTTGGAAATTTTTATGGGACACCAAAGAAGGATATAGAGACATTAATCCGAAGAGGTCGAGATGTTATTTTCGATGTAGATTGGCAGGGGGGCACACAAATCAGGAACTCACATCTTGCTTCTTCTGTCGTATCAATTTTTATTCTACCACCCAGTATTCATGTTTTGAAGGAGCGTTTATTATCTAGAGCTCAAGATGATCAAAGTACGGTTGACGCTAGAATGCTGGAAGCTCGTTCTGAAATAAGTCATTGGACTGAATATGATTATGTCTTAATTAATGACGATTTTGTTAAAGTTAGAGATTGTATCATCAAGATTATTGAAGTTGAAAAAATGCGACGGCAAAGACAATCCTTATTGCCGGACTTCATTGCTCATCTCAATAATGAGTTTGACTTGATAAAAGATAAAATGTGAAAAATAATATGCCGCTTCTATCATTAAATGATAATTCTCCGTATGTTGCTGAACCTAGTTCTTGTTGGTTTGCTCCAAATTGCAATATTATAGGTAATGTAAGTATTTCATCTGGGGTTTCTGTTTGGTTTGGTGCTGTAGTTCGCGGCGACAATGAAGAAATCCAGATTAAGGCTAACTCAAATATTCAGGAAAATTCAATTTTACATACTGATGAAGGGTTCCCATTGGTTATTGATGCAGGTTGTACTATTGGGCACGCTTCAATATTGCATGGATGTAAGATAGGGGGTAATTCACTAATTGGGATGGGATCTACGATTCTTAATGGTGCTCAGATTGGGAAAAATTGTATTATTGGAGCTGGATCATTAATAGTTCAGGATCAAGTAATACCCGAAGGCAGTTTGGTATTTGGTAGACCTGGAAAAATGATTAGACAACTTTCGAAGCAAGAGGTTAATTCTAATAAAAGAGCTGCTATGATCTATAGTAAAAAAATAAAAATTTATAGAAGTTCACTGCACCATTTTGCTGGTTGATAGTGAGGTATAGTGTATATTTTTGAAGATGGTTTTGAGGTCCGTATTGCAAGGAATACTGAAGAAATAAAGGAATCTCAGAAGCTTCGTTATGAAGTTTTTATTGAAGAAATGGGAGGATATGCTCAATCAGAAGCAAGTGAACTACAGTTGGAAAGAGACGAATTTGATGAGCATTGCCAGCACCTTCTACTTATCGATCGCAATACGAAAGTAGGCAAGTCGGATGGTAAAGTAGTTGGAGTAATGAGACTGATGCTAGGATCTGAGGCTGAACTTGGAAAAGGTTTTTGTAGCGCTCAGGAATATGATCTGGGAGTTTTGATTAAGTCAGGAAAAAAATGTTTGGAGTTGGGTAGGACATGTGTTGATCCTTCTTACAGAAATGGTTTGGCTCTGCATTATTTATGGAAGGGATTAGGATCATATGCTACCGCAAAGGATGTGGATTTATTGTTTGGGTTGGCTTCCTTTCCTGGAAATAACGTAGATCAAATCTCAATGGCACTTAGCCTTATGCATGTAAAATATTTAGCACCAAAAAGAATAAGGCCAGAGGCTATAACTGAATGTGCAATAGATATGGAAATAATTCCCAAAACTAAAATAGATAAGCTAAAAGCCTTGGGTCAAATGCCAAGCCTATTGAAAAGTTACCTTCGGTTGGGTGCAATGGTAGGCGAGGGAGCATTTATTGACCGAGTGTTAAATACAATAGATATATGCATCATAATAGATTTATATCAAATGCCAGAGAAATATAGAGAGCATTATGGAAAAACCAGATGACCAGTATTTGTGGGAGGCAGAAAAGGAGGAATCTCCCCCAGAGATAAGTGTTCGTCAAGGGGTGGTTGGGTTTACCAAATTTCTCTTCTTTATGTCATTTACTTTATCCCTCATTCCCTTTTTTTTAATACTTAAGATTTTTTACAAGTGGACTGATATCAAAATTCCAATGTTGGTAGTCAGAAAGTTTTGGTCTCGAGTTGGATTAAAATTATGCGGACTGAATTTGCGGGTGCAAGGACGTCTTTCTTCAAGAGTTAGCATGGTGGTATGCAACCATGTCTCCTGGTTGGATATATTGGTTATTCAGAGTGTTANGGATGTAGTTTTTGTGGCAAAATCTGAAGTTAAAACTTGGCCCGGCNTTGGTTTTCTTGCCCAATTGGCAGATACTCTTTTTGTGGAGCGTAAGCCCCAGAAAATAGGATTNCATTCAAAAGAAGCAGCAAAGATAATGTCAATGGGAAACACNATTTGNTTTTTCCCAGAGGGAACAAGCTCTGATGGCCTTAGAGTANTGAAGTTTCGCTCAAGTTTTTTTCAATTGGCTTACAATAATGTTTTTGGAACATGCCATCCAGTAATTCATATTCAACCATTATCACTCTTTTATGCACCACATAGCGTTGATAAAGATAATGATTTCTATGGATGGTGGGGGAGCATGAGTCTTTTTACTCATATGGTGAAGGTCTTGTGCCAATCGTCAGGCACTGTAACTTTAAAGTTTCATCATTTGCTCAGTAGCAGTGATTACCAAAATCGAAAGCAATTAGCTAGTGAAGCGGAAAAAATCATTGGAGACGAAGTTGCATACAATATTTCTACCAAGAACTTGAAGGGGTAAAGATTGTATATTAGTAACTATAGGTGTATTTCAACAAATCCTTGGACATAAAACACTTATCTCCCAAACTTTCTTCAATACGAAGTAATTGATTATATTTTGCGACACGGTCAGTTCTGCTAAGTGAACCAGTTTTAATTTGTCCAGCACCTGTTGCAACAGAAATATCTGCAATCGACACATCCTCAGTTTCACCAGATCGATGAGAAATTATTTGAAGAAAGTCATTTTTTTTTGCTATATCGATTACCCTTAAGGTTTCAGTTATAGTTCCAATTTGATTATATTTGACCAAAATAGCATTGCCTGCCCTGTTCTTGATCCCGGTCTCTAGTCGCTGTGGGTTTGTTGCAAAAAGATCGTCTCCTACTAGCTGACATTTTGATCCTATTTGTTTGGTCAGATTTTCCCATCCCTTCCAATCATCCTCAGCCATTCCATCTTCTATGGATACTATAGGATATCTATTTTGCAAGCTCTCTAAAAACTGAACTTTTTGCTCTTGATCTAATCTTAAAGACTCTCCTTCCATGTTATAGCTTTTTCCATCGAAATATTCGCTTGAGGCGCAATCTAAAGCTAGCATGAAATCCGTGCCTGGGGTGTAATTTGCTTTTTCAATTGCTTTCATAATGTAATCGATAGCATCGCTCGAACTTTTTAAAGGTGGTGCAAATCCGCCTTCATCACCCACTGCTGTGGTGAGCCCATCCGCTTTTAATATATTTCTAAGTGAATGGAACACTTCTGAACCCATTCGAATGGCATTAGAAATAGAATTGGCTGAAATTGGTATAATCATGAATTCCTGAATATCTAGGCTGTTGTCAGCGTGACTGCCGCCATTTAGAATATTCATCATAGGCATGGGTAGTTTTAGGTTTTCTGGATCTTTTGCCAGGTGTATATACAGGGGGCTTGAATTAGATTTAGCAGCAGCTTGTGCTATAGCGATTGAAGTTCCAAGAATTGCATTAGCTCCTAGTCTTGATTTATTAGGCGTGCCATCTAAGGCTATTAATGCTGTATCAATTTCCTCTTGGCCAAAAATATCAAATCCAGTAATGCTATCATTAATTTCTGTTTTGATTGAGTTGACAGCCTTTTGGACACCTTTCCCATGGAATCGACTTTCGTTGTTATCTCTTAGTTCCACTGCCTCGTGTTTGCCGGTGGATGCGCCTGATGGGACGGCAGCTCTTCCAATCTCTCCACTAGTTAGTGCCACTTCCACTTCTATTGTTGGATTCCCTCGACTGTCTAATATTTCTCTTCCTGTTACGGACTTAATTTTGCTCATTTTTCTTTTTTCCATACAATTCTAATCGGTGTCCTAATAGCCTGTACCCATATCGAGCAGCTATCTTTTCTTGTAATAGCTCAATTTCTTTATCAACAAATTCTATTATCCTACCAGTCTGCATATCTATCAAGTGGTCATGATGCTCTCTTTCGGCATTTTCATATCTGATCTTCCCATCTTTGAATTCCAGTTTTTCTATAATTCCAGCTTCTTCGAATAGTTTTACAGTTCGATATACTGTAGCAATAGATATTTTGGGATCAATAAGACTTACTCTATAAAAAAGCTCCTCAACATGTGGGTGATCTAGCGATTCATCTAAAACTCTAGCAATCAATTTTCTTTGTTCCGTTATACGAAACCCACTATTTGCACACCTCTTTAGAATGCCTTTGGAACCCAATCGCGTATTCATAATTATTCTTTCAACATTAGCTTAGTATGAAGTGAATTTTAGCAGATAGAATGAGGGAGACACAAACTTAACCATCTTCTTTAACCTTTATGGATTCCCAGGCAAAACTTGGTGAGAATTCCTTTGTTGCGCCATTTTTCCTTTCAAAGTCATCTCTTATTCTAAAAAATTCTATACATCGATTTGAAAAAATAGTGTTTGCCTCGCGTATGCAAAGTTCGGGATCTAGGTCGAGTTTTCTTGCAAGGTTTATCATCGAAAATAATAATTCTCCTATGCCATGTTTGATTTTTTTTTCATGACCTCTTTTTATTGTTTTTTCAAACTCTAGTAGGTTTTCTAAAGTTGTTGTGATAATAGAGCTTAAATCATTAAAATCTAGGCCTAAAGAGCTTGCAGTATTCTGTAATTTTCTTGCCCGATTGAGAGGAGGCAATGATGTATCAGTTCCCATGAAGGGGGAAGGTTCCTCACCTTTATCAAGGCGCTCTTGTTTTTTAATTTTCTCCCAACTGATTTTTTGTTCTTCAATAGTCTTTTTTTCCTTTTGAACGCCGAAAATATGAGGATGACGTCTAAGCATTTTTTCGGCAGCTTTATCAATTATTCTATCCATATCAAAAAGCCCTTTTTCTTTTGCAATTTGAGCCTGAAAAACAATTTGAAGTAATAAATCACCGAGTTCATCAGATATTTGCTCGGAATCTCCTTTGCCTAAAGCTTCTGCAAGTTCGTAGGATTCTTCAATAATGTAAGGTATTAATGATTTTGAGGTTTGTTCAAGGTCCCACTGACATCCTTCGTTAGGGTCACGCAGTTTTTTCATGATTTCAAGCAAATCTGAAAGTGGTCTTTTTTTCCCTAAAGCCATTTTTTTGGAACCGCTTTTGTTAAAATGTAGTTAGAAATATAAGAAAAGTTGAAAAAATCTAGATCCCTTTAGCCCTCGCCACGAAATGGAGCCACGTATTGTAATGCCATATCCCATGGAAAAAAAATCCACGTATCCTGGCTGACTTCGGTAATAAAGGTATTTACCTCGTTTCGGCCAATTGGTTTAGCATAGATGGAAGCGAAATGTGCCTTGGGGTGGCTCTCTCTTACCAATTGCATGGTTTTCCCACTATCAACTAAATCATCTATTATAATAATTCCATCTCCATCTAAAATGACGTCAGAATTTGAGGGCTTTAAAATTTTTGCATCTGATTGACTATTGTGGTCATATGATTTTATAGAAATTGTTTCCACAATTCTGATGTCTAATTCTCTAGCTATAATCATGGCTGGGACCATTCCTCCTCGGGTAATAGCTATTATGGCTTTCCATTGCCCTCCGAGAGGTCCTTTACCCTCTAGGCGCCATGCCAATGCTCGACTATCTCGATGGATTTGATCCCACGAAACATGGAACCCTTTTTCGTGAGGTAAACGCTCTTTCAATGTTCAGAATCCTTTCTGCCAGTGACAACGTCTATATCTGGAGCATCTTCAGCTTTCATTCCAACAACGTGGTAACCCGCGTCAACATGTAGATTTTCGCCAGTTACTCCAGAAGACATGTCCGAAAGCAAAAACAGTGCTGCTTTTCCTATTTCACTTTGGGTTACATTTCTTCGTAATGGTGAATTAAGCTCGTTCCACTTCATAATATATCTGAAGTCCCCAATTCCTGAAGCAGCCAGCGTCTTTATAGTGCCTGCTGACAGCGAATTCACTCTGATGTTATTGGGCCCCAAGTCCATAGCCAAATATCGTACTGATGCTTCTAAAGCTGCTTTAGCTACTCCCATAACATTATAGTGGGGTAGTACTTTTTCTGATCCATAATATGTCAGTGTAAGAATTGAGCCACCTTTAGTCATAATTTTTTCTGCTCTTTGTGCTACAGCAGTAAAAGAAAAAGTAGATATAGAGAGCGTGTTCGTGAAGTTTTCTTCTGAAGTACTAATATATCTACCACGCAGTTCTGATTTGTCAGAAAATCCGATGGCATGAACTAAAAAATCTATATTGCCCCATAGATCTTGCAGATTCAAGAACACTGAATCTATAGAATCTGGATTGCCCACGTCACACTCAATCAGTACTTCACTTCCAATTCCTTCAGCCAATGGTACTAGTCTCTTTTTTAAAGAATCTGTTTGATAGGTGAAAGCAAGTTCTGCACCGGCAAGACTGCATGCCTCAGCTATACCCCAAGCTATTGATTTATTGTTGGCGACCCCCATAATTAAGCCGCGTTTACCCTTTAAGAGACCTTCAACCATATTTTTTTAACACATTTTGAGTTAAATTGAGATACATCAAAAAAAATCCTTTAAAATATTTCAGTATAGTTATTCCATAATGCTCTATGTTTTTGTAGAATACTTTTGAACAACTTTCAAAGGTAATATTAATTTTTGGAGATTTGATGCAAAAAGATCCTATCATGAAGGTTTTGGCTTGGATGAATCTTGCTGCGAGCACGGAAATAACAGACCCTGAGGCAGTTTCTCTTGCCACTGTTGATCAGAATGGCTTCCCGAATGTTAGAACAGTTTTATTAAGGAAAATAGAGTCAGACGCGTTTCTATTTTTCACTAATTACACTTCAAAAAAAGCTCAGGAAATAGAATCTAATAGTAAGGTAGCGCTATCATTCCATTGGAAGAGTCTAGCAAAGCAAATCCGTATACGCGGTATCGCTGAAAAAGAAGATGGCGTTGTGGCTGATGAGTATTACGATGCTAGAGCCTTGGGTTCAAAGATAGGGGCATGGGCTTCAAAGCAAAGTTCGGTCTTGCTTAACAGAAAAGAATTACTGGAAAGAGTGCGTGAAGCCGAAAAGAAATTTAAGGACAATCCTCATAGGCCTAGTTTTTGGGGAGGGATAAGAATAAGACCGTTATCAATAGAATTTTGGCAGGAGGGGGAATCCCGGCTTCACGAAAGAGAATTGTGGAATAGAAGTGACATTGGGGAAAAATGGTTTAGCTACCTTCTTTATCCTTAGCCCATTTAATTGAGGAATTTTCTGGTGTTAGATTATAATAGAGGTTGCTTATTAGAAAAACAGTTTTAATATAAGTCTATTAATTCTGAAGTAGTTCAAGATGAGATGGGATAAAGGGGTCTTGAACGGTGCAAAAGATGCAGGGTCAGGTAAAGTGGTTCGATTCTGTCAGGGGTTACGGTTTTTTAGTCGTAGATGACAGTGATGGTGATGTATTGCTACATGCAAACGTGTTGAAAAACTTTGGACGTAGCTCAATTGCGGAAAATTCTATTATTGAGTTTGAATTACAAGAAACTGAAAAAGGCCGGCAAGTCATAATAATTCATGAGATTCGTAACCCAGTAAACGATGACTGTGATAGTGTGAAAAAGAATCAAGAATCCGAAAAAGTATGTGGAAAAGAAATTGAACCTGCTAGGGTTAAATGGTTCGATAAATCCAAGGGATTCGGTTTTGCCAACGTTTTTAAATCTACCGAAGATGTGTTTTTGCATATGGAAGTTTTAAAAAACTATGGTTTATCAGATCTTCAGGTGGGTGAGGCAATCGCAATTCGAATTGTCGATGGACCGCGTGGTAAGATGGCTGAGGCCATTTTCCCATGGGACAATCAAATTACGAGTGAGGAATCTTAGTATTATTCAACTTTGCTTAACTAATTGAATAATTATCTTACTTTAAGAATAAATGTGGAATGGAAAATTATTTTTTTTGCAAAATTCAACCAAGGATTGGTTGCTATTTAGCTTCTCATTATGTTTCCTGAAAGTGCGAAGAGAAAAAGCTTTCATTTTATTAATTAAAATAATAAAACAAACTGTTCGGAGTGTAGCGCAGTCTGGTAGCGCATCTGGTTTGGGACCAGAGGGTCGGGAGTTCGAATCTCTCCACTCCGACCATGCAATGGAATAATTGATTTAGTTAGTAAATTGGTAGCATGATCTCCCATTTGCTATTTACAGATAAACCTTTTGGACCTATCGTTATCGGTTGACTAAATCACATATTAAGGCCATAGATTTTGTCTCAGCCACATGCTTATTTAGCAAGATCTAAGTGTAACCAAGCTTTATTTTCTCCAGCTAGGTGAGAGTATTTATTAGTTGGAGTTGTAAGTGCTGGTTGTCTATCCAAGCTCAATT
>PACC02000012.1 GCA_002699695.2 Paracoccaceae bacterium
TTAGATCATTATCAATAATCTAAGAAAATCAGCATTTTAGGCTTGAAACTTGGTGCCCGAGGAGAGACTCGAACTCTCACACCCGCAAAGGCGGCGGATTTTGAATCCGCTGCGTCTACCATTCCGCCACTCGGGCCCGTAATTGAATAACTAATGTATAAGATCAAATTCAATACATGAGCAAAGTTACAAAAAAATAAAGAACCTTCAATAGATTTATTATGAATTCATTCAAATAGCAATTCCGACCTTCGGTTTAGCCAAGCATACATACCGCATTCTGATTCCAGAATCCAAACCAATTTCTCTATCTCTAGAAGGCCCGGAGTTCATTATCTGAGCAGCCTTAACACATTCTTCCTTGGTGATGAAAGGAGAGTCGAGATTTGTCAGTGAATGTGAGGAGTCAAATCCTATCCCGCTAATTAGCGTAAAAATATAAAGGCCCCAAACAATTTCCATACTTACCACCTATATTTCCAATCTTACCTTTTTTAGTAAATTGAACTGAACTGAGCTCGTTAATAAAACATACTACTGGTAGTTTTCAATAAAAACATCTATTCAATTATGCAATTACAAAAACTATTATTATTTCTTGTAAACGAATCTTAAAATGTATTCAAAACTTTCTAGTAAGATCACGGATCACCTCAAGATACTCACAAAATCTAAATATGCCGGAATTATCTTAGCAATATTTGCATTTAGTGAGGCATTATTCTTCCCAATTCCACCTGATATAATACTGATCCCGTTGGCCTTAGCAAATCACCGAAAAGCTTTTTTATTTGCACTCATAACAACGATATTTTCAGTACTTGGTGGCTGTTTAGGTTATTTGATTGGCTCCTATTTTTATGAAGGATTAGGAAAACCAATTCTATTGTGGTTCGGGGCAGAGAGTCATTTTTCAAATTTTTCAATAAAATATAATGAATTTGGAGCTATAGCTGTTTTTATGGGTGGCCTCACGCCAATTCCTTATAAATTGGTAGCTATACTGTCAGGTACTACTTCCATGCCAATCTTTGAATTTGTATGCGCTTCTCTACTTTCCCGTGGAATACGATTTTTTCTACTAGCTATTCTAATTTATTTCTTTCACAAAAAGGCCCTTCAGCTTATTAAAAAATATTTCACTCTGTTTGTTACTCTTTTGGTAATCGTTCTTCTCTTTCTCTTATTAACCTTTCAGATATTATGAATAGCTTTTATTTAACATTCCTCATTATTTTAGTTTCGATCTTCTCCCTTCTTTTTGCTTTTTATCTTCAAATAGAAATGAATCTGGCACCTTGCCCCCTGTGTATATGGCAGAGATGGCCTCATGTAATTAATGTCATAATTGCATCAATAATATTAACATTGGGAAGCAAAAAAGTTATTCTACTTTTTGCAGGTTTCACTAACATGTTTTTCGGGACAATCCTGTCCCTATATCATTTTGGTTTGGAAGAAGGCTATTGGTATAACGTTTTTTCTTGCTCAGGAATCCAAAATTTCGAAAATTTTACTGCTAAAGACTTGGTTGAATCACTTAAGAATACGCCAATTTCTGCTTGCGAAAAGGCCCAATGGACATTCTTTGATTTTTCTTTGGCTGGTTGGAATATGTTAATTTGTGGTATTCTTGTCTCATTATGGGGGGTGAAAGCCTACTCATCTCTCTTCCGAAAGAAAAAAATTTAGAAAACTAAAAAATAATGATTAATTTTCTATGATCAAATTAATCTGATATTAACTTGGGTCTTTAAGCATAGTTTTTCTTAAGAACTCTGCAGCATGAGATAAACCATCTAAGGAAATTCCATGTGCCAGGCCATTGCAAATATACTTTTCTATATGAAAGCCTTTTTGGCCTAAACTCTCTACTGCTGTGGTTGTCATATTGACTGGGACCACAGGGTCTGCGTCACCGTGAATGAGCAGAATGGGTGTGTCTTTACAATCTGATAATTCACTTTCATGAGAAACACCCAGGAAACCTCCTGAGAAACCAATTAATCCCAAAAACTTCTCTCTCCTAGCAATTAGCGTCTCAAGGATCATCATTGTTCCTTGAGAAAAGCCTATTAATAAGACATTTGACGGTTTTACATTTTTCTCAGAAATTAATGTGTCAATCCAATCATTGATAATGGAAACTGCAGATACAATCTCATTTGTAGCATTCAGAGCGATTGTGCCGTCATTATTTTGGTTTATTGGAAACCACTGATAGCCTAATCCACCCATATCACACCGATCTGGTGCATTTGGTGCAAGAAACTCAGCATTGGGGAGCAAAGACGAAAAATGATCAGACAACGAAATAAGATCATTACCATCAGCCCCATATCCATGAAAGAAAATTACCAATTCATTAACTTTACCTGAAATTGATTTTTTAGTTGGTCCAGACAAACCCTTTACCATAATACACCCTTTCTTTTTCGCTCTCTACCATAGAAATCCCATAATACTAAAGCTGCCAAACTCTTCCAGGGCGCCCAGTGTTCTGCCCTACTCTCAACTTCCTTTTCAGAGGGCCTTTCTTTGAGTTTGAACAAAATTCTAACAGCTTCTTGAAGAGCCAAATCACCTGACGGAAAAACATTTGATCGCTCTAATGAAAACATACAATAAATTTGCGCTGTCCACTTGCCAATTCCTTTAATTTCAATCAACTGATTAATTACCTGATCGGAGTTCATTTCTCTAAAAGAATGATAATTAAGATTTGCTGAGGCCAAAGCGTAGGCGTAAGAGCATTTTTGTCTCGATAAACCTAGTGATAAAAGAGTTTCTGCTTTGACCTGCAATATACCTTTCTGATTATTTAAGCCGTTATCGACTATTCTCTGCCAAATTTTCCCAGCAGCAGCTGTAGACAACTGTTGACTGACAATCGTTTTAAGCAATGAGGAGAACCCTGAGCTCCTCTTTCTTAAAGTAATTTTTTTTTCTTTATCAATGGCCTGCGATAAAATACTATCCTGTTCGGTTAAGAACTTAAGACCTTCCTGCAAATCTTTATCTGACTTAAGAATTCTTTCAATCATATCTACTATTTCAGTTTTAGCCCTAGCATTACTTGCTATCAATCAGTATTCAGGTTTAGCTTTTTCCTGTAAGAGTTTCCAATTTATTGAATCTAACAACGCAGCACAGCTTGCATCTATGATGTTTGCAGAAACACCGACAGTGGACCATCTTCTACCAAGATCATCTTCACTGTCGATCAAAACGCGTGTGACGGCTTCTGTCCCCCCATTCATTATTCTAACCTTAAAATCAACTAGCTTTATATCCTTAATGAATGATTGATAAGGTCCTAGATCCTTTCTTAGAGCAGCCGATAAGGCATGTACAGGTCCCTGGTCTTGACCGTTTTCATCTAAACTCTCAGAAACCGAAACTCTTTCTTCAGAACCCAAATTTAGAGACACTACGGCTTCAGAAACAATCGAAAATCGTCCCTTTGCATTGAACCTCTTCTCCATTGTGACCTTATAGCGATTAATATTAAAAAAACGCGGCATCATGCCAAGCTTTTCTCTAGCAAAAATTTCAAATGACGCCCCGGCAACATCATACGCATAACCGTTGTCTTCTTTAATCTTTAATTCATTTAAAATGGCTGTTAATCGATCATCATTTTTATCTAATGTGATCCCTGCTTCAGAGAGTTTGCTTACAAGGTTGGATTTTCCAGCCTGGTTAGACATTGGGACAACTCGTACGTTCCCAACGTCCTCAGGGCTTACATGCTCATAAGTTTTTGGATCTTTTATTATTGCACTCGCATGAAGTCCTGCCTTGTGTGTAAAAGCGGCAGCACCAACATAAGGCGACGCCTTATTGGGTACCCTATTCAAGATATCGTCTAATAATCTGGATAATTTTGTGATCTCTTTAAGTTTTACCTTGCTTATCCCAACCTCGAACCTATCAGAATAATAGTTTTTTAAAATTAATGAAGGAATTATAGAAACTAGATTGGCATTACCGCATCTTTCGCCCAAACCATTAATAGTCCCCTGCACTTGCCTTGCTCCTGCATCAACTGCTGCCAAGGAATTTGCAACGGCATTTTCTGTGTCATTATGAGCATGGATTCCAAGCTTATGACCCAAAATACCATTTTTAATCACCTGGCTAACTACATCAAATACTTCTGTCGGTAGGGTAGCACCATTGGTATCACATAATACTATCCATTGAGCTCCTGCTTCATTAGCCGCCATTAAACAGTCTAAGGAATAACCTGGATTTGATTTATAACCGTCAAAAAAATGTTCAGCATCAAATATAGCCTCTTTTCCAAGCTTAACTAAATGCGAGATAGACTCCCCTATATTGGTCAAATTCTCTTCGTTAGAAATTCCGAGTACTTTTTTAACGTGATAATCATTCGCTTTACCCACGAGACAAACTGCTTTAGTCCCTGCATTAGTTACAGAAGCAAGGACACTATCATTTTCCACAGATCGACCAGACCTCTTAGTCATGCCAAAAGCCGTAAATATGGAATTTCTTATTTGGGGGGGTGTTTCAAAAAATTCACTATCAGTCGGGTTAGCTCCTGGCCAACCTCCCTCAATGTAATCTAAACCTAAAGAATCTAGGGCACTGGCAATTCGATGTTTGTCATCTAATGAAAAATGAACACCCTGAGTCTGTTGACCATCCCGCAAGGTAGTATCGAATAAGAAAATTCGCTCCATAATTACTGAATCTCCTCCAAAGATTCTGGGTCAAAAAAAGATTTTATGTCCCAGGTTGTGCCGGTGGAAGTATCCTTAATTATCACCCCGGCATCCTCTAATTTAATTCTAATAGAATCTGATTTCTTGTAATCTTTTTGCTCTCTTGCTATTTCTCTGTCTGTTATCAATTTTTTTATCAACTTAGTATAGGCCTGTTCTTTCCTAGTATCCACAGCTGTATGCTCTTTTTTCAATTCTGGTAATAACAGACCTAGAAAGTGTGCGGAACTCACGAATTTTTCGTACTCCTGATTTTTTACCAGTTGATGCAATTCTGCTATAGCAAGAGGCGTATTAAGATCATCAAATAATGCAGCCATGATTTCATTAGCTGGTATTTTAGATTTGTCTTTTAAAAAAGTTTGTTTAGCAATCTTTTGCCATCGCTCGATAATTTTAAATGCTTCTAATACCTTACGGTTTGTCCAATCTAAAGGCTGTCTGTAATGACTAGACAAGAGTATGAAGCGAACTACATCACCACTCATATTTTGATTTCTCAAATCATCTACTGTCAGATAATTGCCTAGAGATTTAGACATTTTCTCTCCCTCTATATTCACAAAACCATTGTGAAGCCAAAAATTAGCGAAACTTTTTGTCTTGCTAGCGCAAACACTCTGGGCAAGTTCATTCTCATGATGAGGAAATACAAGATCTATCCCACCGCCATGAATATCGAAACTATCACCCAGTATAGCTGTTGTCATCGCTGAACATTCTATATGCCAACCAGGGCGACCAAAGCCCCAAGGACTATCCCACCCGGTTGAAGAATTTTTGACAGGTTTCCAGAGAACGAAATCTAGTGGATTTTTTTTCTGCTGATCAACGTCTATCCTACTTCCAGCAATCATATCTTTTGGACTCTGATTTGAAAGATTTCCATATTCAGGAAAAGATTGTACAGAAAATAATACTTGGCCATCACTTACTACATAAGCGTTCCCAAAATCGACTAGTCTTTTAATCATACTAATCATTTCAGAAATAAAATCAGTAGCTTGAGGCTCATGCGTAGGCTGCAACGTTCTTAAAAATCTATTATCAGATTGGAACCACTCAATAGTCTCACTTGTTATGTTCTCAACTGATCGACCTTCCTGAAGAGCCCTCGCTATGATTTTGTCATCTACATCAGTAATATTTCGTACATACGTAACTGCTTTTTCTCCAAAATGAAACTTTAACACTCTGAAAAGCACATCAAAAACCACTACAGGTCTTGCGTTTCCTATATGAGCACGATCATAAACTGTCGGTCCGCACACGTACATACGCACATTATTGTGATCGATAGGCTTAAATTCTTCCTTAGATCTGGATTTTGTATTATAAAGCTTAAGCGTTGTCATTTTACCAGTACTATAAAGCTCGCTCCCGAACATATCAGCAATCTTTCAAACCACATAATAAACTAGCCCTTAAACCAAAGCTCATCACTTTGATTTTCCCTGTAAAAAGTGATTTGTAGTGACATTGTGTAATTTGCTCCTATATTATAGAGTATGAGTTTATGTATAAAGTCTATTCATGTTAGAAAGATCCCACAGAAGTGAATTTTATTTCTTTTGATAGGTTTCGCAAAAATTCTGCAGTTCATCTAATTCTATTGCTTATAATCTCAATTAGTTCAGCATGCAATACAAGCCAGCTGGCAAACACTAGTTCAAATCCTTATGATCCATTTGAAGAAACTAATAGAAAAATTCATGCGTTTAATAAGCATGTTGACGAAACAACATTGAAGCCAGCTGCTAATATCTATGGGCAAGCAATCCCTAGACCTTTAAGACTAGGAACAGCAAATTTTTATGAAAACCTTCAAGAACCGAGAAGATTTGTAAATCATCTAGGTCAGGCGGAGTTTATTAAAGCAACATCAGATGTAACTAGGTTTGCTATCAATACTTCAATAGGGATTTTTGGTATTTTCGACGTAGCCTCTAGGCTTAGTTTGTTTTCAGATGATACTGATTTTGATGAGACATTTGCATATTGGGGGTTACCTATAGGGCCATACATGGAATTACCATTCGTGGGACCCAGCTCAGTCAGAGGATCATTATCAATGTTAGCCAATTATACACTAAACCCAATGAGTTTACTGTCTGGACCAGCCGAGGGAGCAAGTCTAATTACCTTTGGAGCTCTTGATATACTGAACAAACGCTATGAATATGGAACAATGTTCGATACTATTTTGTACAATAGCCTTGATAGCTACTATAGTGCTAGATCAACTTATCTTCAAACACGAATAAATGAACCACCGGAACCTATGGTTGATGACTTAGAACTATTTGATCCTTATTCAGATTATTAACCGTGAACAGTTTCCACTTAATAATAAATCTATTTTTTAAAACTGACTTTTCTTTATCAATTATCAATACCACCAGTAAACACACGACTCTCACGGATATCATATTCCTCTAGCGTACTCAATTTTTGCACGCCAACAGGACCTTTGTTTTCCTTAAATAGCCTATTTGCATGCCTCAGCCGAGCCCGATCAAGAGCATTTCTGATTGACCTAGCATTTGCGAAATGGGCTTGCGCTTTTCGCAAGTCAATATACTCTAGAAAAGCTTGTTCAGCACTCTTCGTAAAAGAATAATTCAATTGATCTAGCATTTTGTTGCCAATTTCTAAAAGTTCTTCAGACGTATAATCAGGGAACTCGATGTGATGAGCTATCCTAGATCTAAATCCCGGATTACTCTCAAAAAAAGTATTCATTCTAGCTTTGTATCCCGCTAATATCACTACAAGATCATCCCTATTGTTTTCCATCACCTGTAGTAAGATTTCTATGGCTTCTTGACCATAATCACGCTCATTTTCTGGTCTATAGAGATAATAAGCTTCGTCAATGAAGAGAACCCCGCCCATGGCCTTTTTTAGTACTTCCTTAGTTTTGGGGGCAGTATGGCCAATATATTGTCCCACTAAGTCATCGCGTGTGACTGACACTAAATGTCCTTTTCGTACATACCCAAGCTTATGAAGTAATTCTGCCATTCTAAGTGCCACAGTTGTTTTTCCAGTACCAGGGTTTCCGGAAAAACTCATGTGTAAGGTAGGGGTTTCATGAATTAATCCAAGCTTTTCCCTTGCCTTTTCAACCAATAATAATGCGGCCGTTTCACGAATTCTAGTTTTGACAGGTTCTAACCCAATTAAAGTGTTATCTAATTCAAGCAAAACATGCTCCACCCCAGTTTCTATTAATTGGGCGTGGAGGTCAATTTTTTCCTTAGATTGCTTTATCGTATTGAGGTTTTCAGCCACCATTTTAATCCTTTAGAAATATTACTAATTTGGCTCTTTTAATATCGCTTACCTTCTGGATTTTTTGTAGCATAGGAATTGATTGAATACCTCATAGACCTACCCTTTATTTCTTCTCTTGTTACATGAAACCCAGGTTCTTCTTTGGGCCTATTTACAATGAAAGAAAGTTTTATGCTTTCCCATCCATGAGTAGAGTCAAACGCTATAATCCTAATATAATAATCTCCAAATTGTTTTCTGCACTCATTCAATTCGAATACGACAGCAGCAGCATCTGGATTATCAAACATAGGGTGTCCCCACATTTCCCAATATGTATTTCTGGGATGTGGATCATCGGTATACTCAACACTTACAGCCCACCCCTGATCTATACAATATTGTACTTGCGTGTGAATCTGCGAGTCGTCTAAGTCTGGTAAAAATGAAAAAGCACCTTGTCTAAGTTTCATCAGTTTTCTCCTTAAGAAGTAGTTGGCGTCACGACAAAGTCGGGAGCATCTGTTGATTCATAATTAAATGAGACACCTTTCCATGTGTCTAATGCCTGTTTTAAAGGCGTACAGTTCTTTGCAGCTCGAGCTAGAATTTCAGGACCATTTTGGACATAATCATCACCAGCATTTCTGGCAAATATCATCGCTTCCAGTGCAACTCGATTAGCTTCTGCTCCAGCTTGAATGCCACCAGGGTGACCAATTGTTCCACCACCAAACTGTAAGACAACATCTTCTCCAAGATACTGAATCAATTGATGCATCTGGCCGGCATGAATTCCACCAGAGGCAACAGGCATCAATTTATTTATTGAAGCCCAATGTTGGTCAAAAAATATCCCAGTTTCGAGTGACTGCGGATTGTATTCCTCTCTCATAATATCATAAAATCCTTTAGTCGTTGCAGGATCTCCTTCTAATTTCCCTACAACAGTACCTGCATGAATATGATCAACACCAGCTAATCTCATCCATTTTGCAATGACTCTAAAAGAAACACCATGATTTCTTTGTCGTGTATAGGTTGAATGGCCAGCACGATGAAGATGTAATATCATGTCGTTGTCTCTTGCCCAGTTTGCCATTGACTGTATGGCCGTGTAACCGATGACAAGGTCAATCATGATAATAACTGAACCAAGATCTTTGGCGAATTCAGCCCTTTTATACATTTCTTCCATGGTACCAGCGGTCACATTAAGATATGTCCCTTTTACCTCGCCTGATGCTGCAGAAGCTCGATTGACTGCCTCCATACAGTATAAAAATCTATCTCGCCAATGCATGAAAGGTTGTGAATTGATATTTTCATCATCCTTCGTGAAATCCAATCCCCCCTTTAGAGCTTCATAAACAACACGGCCATAATTTCGACCAGATAAACCTAGTTTTGGTTTAACCGTAGCACCAAGAAGAGGCCGACCAAAACAGTTTAGTCTTTCTCTTTCCACAACGATGCCAGTTGCAGGGCCCTGGAAGGTCTTAATATAAGCAACTGGCAATCGCATATCCTCAAGTCTCAAAGCTTTTAATGGCTTAAACCCAAAAACGTTACCTATAATTGATGCCGTAAGATTAGCAATGGACCCCGGCTCA
This sequence comes from Paracoccaceae bacterium, assembly GCA_002699695.2. Lineage (GTDB taxonomy): Bacteria > Pseudomonadota > Alphaproteobacteria > Rhodobacterales > Rhodobacteraceae > CACIIZ01. The sequence goes on from PACC02000012.1 coordinate 9,641, forward strand.
AACAAATCTAGATCATACGCGATATACGCAAAATACTGTCCCGGTGAATTTGGCACAGGATCCACTCTGTAAGCTTTCGCTCTGTATTTTTCGCAGGCAGTAAGACGATCAGTCCAGACTACAGTCCAAGTCGCTGTTGAACTTTCTCCTGCGACTGCTGCCGCTGCCTCAACAGGATCGACTCCCTCTTGGGGCGTAATCCTGAATAGAGAAATAATATCTGTATCTTTTGGCTCGTAGTCAGGTTCCCAATAGCCCATTTTCTTATACTCGAGAACACCTGCTGAGTATCTTGCCTTTCCTGTTAATTTTTCAGATCCGTCCGGCATATTCGCCTCCTATTTCTTTTGTTTAAATTTTATGTTGATTAAATTAATTTTCCGTTAATGGGTCTAAATTCCCTCTTGCATATTCCTCAGCCATTTCATCCATTGATCTAACTTTAATCTTGGATGCATTTCCACTTGTCCCAAATCGTTCAAAACGATCTTTGCACAAATTTTCCATTTCTTGCATCGCAGGGACCAAAAATTTTCTTGGATCAAATTCTGCTGGTTTTTCACTTGCTATTTTCCTGAACTGACCCGTCATAGCCATCCTACAATCTGTATCAATGTTGACCTTTCTCACTCCTGATTTAATTCCTCGTTCTATTTCTTCAACAGGTACCCCATAAGTTTGCGGCATTTCACCACCATTTTCATTAATAAGATCTTGCAAATATTGAGGTACTGAAGATGATCCATGCATAACAAGGTGGGTCCCAGGTAATTTATTATGGATAGCCTCAATAACAGTCATTGCTAGTATGTCCCCATCCGGCTTTCGACTAAACTTATACGCTCCATGGCTAGTGCCACATGCTATTGCAAGAGCATCAACCTTCGTCTTAGAAACAAAGTCTACAGCTTGATCTGGATCAGTTAGAAGTTGATCGTGATCTAACTTACCTTCCGCGCCTGATCCATCTTCTTCTCCTGCTTCACCAGTTTCCAAACTACCTAACACACCCAATTCCCCTTCGACAGATGCCCCTACATAGTGTGCAGAGGCCGTAACTTTAGATGTAATCTCTACGTTGTAATCATAAGTTGATGGTGTTTTCATATCTGCCAAAAGCGACCCATCCATCATGACTGATGTGAATCCGTATTTAATGGCTGATAGACAAGTTGCTTCGTTATTACCATGATCCTGATGCATACAGATCGGCACTTCAGGATGCATCTCTGAGAGGGCTTTAACCATATGACTCAGCATGATATCGCCAGCATAAGATCTAGCTCCACGACTTGCTTGAATGATCACAGGTGAGTCTACCTCTGAAGCAGCGTTTAGAATCGCCAAACCTTGCTCCATATTATTAATATTAAAAGCAGGCACTGCGTATGAATGTTCAGCTGCATGGTCTAGTAATTGCCGTAGTGTAATAAGTGCCATAAAATTTCTCCCGTATGATAATCAATGAATATGAACATTCGTAAAAGACCGTAACAACTTTTTCATCCTGACTTCTTCGATCGCTCCACTAACCGCTTTATTAGCGGTGTAAGTATTAACTGCATTGCCAAATCCAGTTTTCCACCCGGAATAACAATAGAATTGGCTCTGCTCATCCAACTACTTTCAATCATGGAAATTAAATATGGGAAATCAATTCCATGAGGATCTCTAAATCTAATGACGACCAAACTCTCATCTGCAGTTGGTATCCAACGTGCGATAAAAGGGTTGGATGTATCAACAACGGGCACTCGCTGAAAATTTATGTCTGTCTCAGTAAATTGTGGGCAAATGCAATGCACATAGGCATGCATTCGTCTTAGAATAGTGTCAGTAACGGCTTCCGTTGTATAACCTCGCGCATCAGTATCTCGGTGTATTTTCTGTATCCATTCAAGATTTATTACTGGCACTACCCCAATTTTTAAGTCTGCATATTTGGGAATGTCTACCTTATTGTCTTTAGCCGCACCATGAAGTCCCTCATAAAACAATAAATCCGAATCTTGAGGTAATTCCCGCCATTCAGTGAATTTACCTGGTTCAACACCATAAATTTTGGCTTCATCGTCATTATGTATATAAGTTCTAGTTTTAGCCGTGCCAGTCTCTGCATAGCTTTTAAATACTTTTTCTAGTGTTTCTAATAAATTCGCATCATATGAAAAATGGGAGAAAGTCTGATCTCCTTCTGCATATCTCTTTTTCAACTCAGACTTCATTTCATTTCTATTAAATCGATGAAAAGCATCACCCTCAATCATGGCTGCAGATACCTTTTCTCGCTGAAAAATTTTCTCGAAGGTGTCCTTAACAGTAGAAGTTCCTGCACCAGAGGAACCAACTACAGATATAATGGGGTGTTTAGCACTCATAATACAACTTTCAATTAAGAATTAAATAATCCACGATTGCGAAATAATGGCGACACTTCGACTTCTGGTAAATCATTATAAGCCTGCAACCTAGCAATTTCATTCTTAGAACCAAATGCAAATGGAGTTCTCTGATGCAAACCTTCTACAGATAGATCGAGTATTCGATTAGAGCAGTCTGTTGCAGAACCACCAGCTTGCTCTATCAAAAATGCAATGGGAGCACATTCATATACCATTCTTAAACGCCCTTTCTCATAACCCTTTCTAGAATCAGCTGGATAAATAAAAATCCCACCTCTAGATAAAATTCGATGTGTCTCGGCTACTAAAGATGCGACCCATCTCATATTAAAATCTATTCCTCGGGGTCCTGATTTACCAGCAATACTGTCATCAATATAATTTTTCATTCTTTTTTCCCAGTGACGAGCATTAGAAGCATTTATTGCGTATTCCCGAGTATCGGCAGGTATACTAATTTCTTTTTTTGATTCAACAAAAATATTTTTAACTCTATCTAAAACATAAGTTAGTATCCCTCTTCCCACAGTGAATACTATGACAGTTTGTGGGCCAAAGATAACATACCCAGCCGCCAATTGATTTGACCCCGCAGAAAGAAAAACATCCTTAGCATTTTCTGAATTCAGTTCCACTCCTATAGGTATGGACCGGATCGAAAAAATCGAACCAATAGAAACATTTGTGTCAATATTTGAAGAACCATCTAAAGGATCTATAGCTAAAGCCAAGTTTCCTTCACCACCCAAATCTAGAACGTCAGGTTGTTCCTCAGAGGCATAAAACCTTATAGAAGAATTAGTCATTTTCTTTAAATACGCCTCATCTGCATACACATCCAAAGACTTTTGATCATCTCCATCAGAATTGACTGCAGTCTGAATTTGTACTTCGTTCTCAATATCCCCTTTCGATATAATATATGAAAGATCCTGAGCCACAGATGCCAAGCGATCCAGGGCATCTGCTAGATTTGAACTCAGACCATTAGGTAATCGATCAAAGCTAGTATGAGGACTATTCATGATAACACTCCTAAGTCGAAATTTACGACACTTTCCTTTTAAGTCATTTTTTTATTAAATAGAATTGAATTATTATTAATATGAGTTTATANATTTTTAATGGACTGGAGAAAACTTATAACACTAAAACATCTCCGAATGCTNCAGGCAATTTCAGAATCTGGATCTCTTGCAAATGCTGCTGAAAAACTAAACTTATCACCTCCAGCNGTTACTGTACAACTTAACCAGTTAGAACAATATATAAATGTTAAAATCGTAGATAGAGGTCCAAACGGGCGTGTAAATATTTCAAATGTCGGCATAGAACTATTATCCCTCTTCAGACAAATGGATGCGCAAATTAACCGGAGTTTTAATACTGTAGAGCTGCTGAAATTGGGGAAATCAGGGTATGTAAAATTAGGTGCTGTATCTACAGCTCAATACTTCTGCCCATGGATAATCGCAAAAGTCAACAAACACCTCCCAGATATTACGGTTGATTTAGTAATTGGAAACCGCAATGAAATAATAAGATCGCTGGAAGACGGAAAGGTTGATTTAGCTATTACTGGCAGGCCACCAAGGCAGCCATTAGTTCATGCTGAAATTTTGGGAGACAATCCGCATATTCTTATTCTTCCCGCAAATCACCACCTACTAAATTTAGGAGAAAAACTTAAGAATGCTTCAAATGAAGAAATAAACAGCCTACTTGGAAACGACACCTTTTTAGTCAGAGAAGAAGGTTCTGGAACTCGAATTTTGTTGGAACGATTCTTAGATACTATAGGGAGAGGACGAGACTTTAAGCGAAAAGAATTCTCCTCAAATGAAACAATCAAGCAAGGAGTAATGGCAGGTCTAGGGATAGCATTAATCTCTGCATCCACAGTAACCAACGAAATTAAAGATGGCGGTTTAAAAACCTTAAAGGTCCAGAACCTTCCAATTGTTAGGCAATGGTTTCTAGTGAATTTGATGGAATCAAATTTAAGTCCTGCAGTGACCACATTCAAAAATTTCTTGTTCCAGCACAAAATTGACCTAATTCCAAATATCAAAAATAAACTCTAGGGCGAGTTAAGGTTAGAACTTTATTCTTCCTCCATTAAATCCATGATTTCTTGCTGCTTTTTCATCCGTCTCCAGACAAGAAATATAAAAGTAATCACACACAAAGCCGCCATCACTAGACCAACAAACTTAAACCAGTTAGGCTCAAAATAAGATCTAGGTGCAGTCGTTAAAACCACCGCATATACAACACCAAACACGCACAAATAAGACGAAAAACCCTTGCCAAACTTTATTACTGGTTTCAGCACAAGAGTTGTAACAAGTGCCAGAAGGCCATACCCCACAAGAGCAGTCATGTCTTCACTCATTCCTTCCAATGTTCAAATCAGTAAGTTAATACTACGTCATATTTTAGAATTAATAGACTACAACAGTCACATAAGCCTAACACCTCAAGAAAGTAGACTAACAGAGATTTTTATAGTAGGCTAGATTAGTTATATTTCAATCGATTAAATGGGGGGGGCTCATGAATGAAGAGGAATTAACAGACTCATATTCTCAGGAAGCAAATGAGAATATGAAAGTAGCCATAGAAAATTTAAAAACGAGTCTTACACAAGTTGGATCTGCCGATGCGTATAAAAATGCCCTATTCGGCTTAAAGATCATGGTTGACAAGAAACCGAGGCGAGTAACAGATGTAGCAAATGTTGAACCAGGCTTAAAGCCAAGATCATTAGATTTAATGGTGTATAGTAGGGAGTTAATCCCTCTGGTAGTAGAAGAAATCAAAGTTGCTGGCTTCAAGAATGTCACCAGTGACGTAGAGCTGCAAAGGGTCACCATCGTGGTTCCTCCACCTACCTTGGAAGATTTAGAGCGCATAGAAGATGATTTAGACAGGGTTGCCAGAAGTACAGTTTCTAACCTCACAAGAATCAAAGCAAATTCGAGTCAAAGGTTGAAAGCTGGACTAGAAAATGAGTATATTGAGGTTGCAGAAGCTGGAAGAGCCCGTAAAAATCTCGATGATGCCATTGAACATTATGTTCAGATTTCAAAATTGCTTATATTAAGAAAACGAATGGAAGTAATGGGTAAATATTTCCAGCCAAAAAATGATGATGAGCAAATGATGAAAAAGTTAAAAGGATTCAAAGGTTAGAGGCATTACTGCCCAGCTTAGCTCAATGCCTCTAAAAAATCTTGGTTACTTTTAATTTTTTCCCTTTTGTGCAACCTGAATTGAGTTCTAGCTTTGAAATCTCTGACCTTATTCCTGATAATCACACAAATCTTAATCTTCATTAATTGCCCGCAGCCCTTGCATGCAGGTATCAAGAATTTGAAAGAAGTTGAAGTTAGTTGTACCAACAATGTGAAACTCAAGATAATTAAAGAAAATAATCCTGAATTTCTCAAGAAGCAATACCAACATGCAGTTTGTGAGGCATACATTAGGGGATATTTAGATGTTGCCAATCATAACTGTGATTTTGATCTTTATCCTGACAATCTACACAAACTAAATACAAGACAGATATCTATAAAACAAGTAACCAAAGCCTGGGAAATCTACTACCAGCAATTACCTGATGGCACTGAAGGAAACATTATTGATCATCTTTGGCGTGCACTAAATCCCCATTGGCCTTGTGAAAGCCAGTAGAAAGATTAGTTTAGTGTTGCATCCTTTTTTAGAATCAAAAAAGTTTTTACCTTTTGCTCATAGGGGAGCAAATTATTACAAAACTGAAAATACACTAGAAGCATTTAAGAAAGCATTAGATATTGGCTTTACCCATATAGAAACGGATGTGAGAGCAAGCAAAGATGGGGTTCCATATATATTTCATGATCAAACTTTGGAACGGTTAACAGGCGACAAGATTATAATTAACAAACTCAATTCCAACGACCTAGGAAAAATACGAATGCGAGGTGGTACAGCAATCCCTAAGCTAGAAGAAATCTTAGAGGAATTCCCAAAAACCTACTTTAATCTTGATGCTAAGTCTTGGGATGTCGTCCTGCCTCTAGCAAAAACTATTAATAACCTGAAAATATTTCATCGCGTATGCATAGGAAGTTTCAACGACTATCGGATATCCACATTGAAAAAACTTATTAATGGTCCCATCTGTTACAGTGCTGGTTCCTTAAAAGCATTGAATATTGTAATACGGGCAAACCTCGGAATAGTTCCAAAAATAACAGAGCCATGCATCCAGCTTCCCCTTTTCTTCAGGGGGGTGAAAATTATTAATCAATCTTTAGTCACAAAAATTAAACAAAGTGGTGCAAAACTACATATATGGGGAACAAACAATGAATGCCACATCAAGGAGCTCATAGATTTTGGAGTCGATGGATTAATGGTAGACGATTGCTTGCTTTTGAAGAATATTCTTATAAAGGAGGGCATTTGGGAGTAAATGGAACTGTTCTGAGCAATTATACTTTAGGAGAAAGCATCATGATTTTACACTATGCAGCAAATAGTAGGGCGGTGAGGGTAGCGTGGTTACTAGAAGAACTGAAGATCCGATATGACATAAAGAAGTATTCTTTAGGAGACAAAGAAATGCGGCTGCCAGAATATCTTAAAATTAATCCCCTAGGAAGGGTGCCCGTGTTACAAGATAAAGATATTGTCATCTCAGAATCTGGAGCTATTATTCAATATTTACTTACAAAATACGCTGAAAATCAATTTGTTCCTAAAATCCAGCATGAAAATTTTTCTTCGTATTTACAGTGGTTTCATTTCGCAGAAGGAATGATAATGCCTCAAATGAATATAATTGTCGTAGAAACAATTTTCTTACCGCCGGAAAGACGGAATGAAACTAACCTCAAGAGGGCAACAAAACTTCTTTCAAAGATGCTCGAAGCAGTTGAGAGTCATATGTCAGACCGAGAATATTTAGCTGGCGAATTAAGTGGGGCTGATATGATGACCGGGCATGCTATCATTATGTCCGAAAAACTGGGCATAGACTTTACGGACAAACCAAACCTTAAAGCATATACAAAAAGGCTCCTGAAACGGCCTGCCCTTCAAAAAGCTTGGCATTTATAACGATATATTATTGGGAAGATCTACAACAAAAACTCTTAAGAGACCTTGACGTCCCGGGTAATCAGTTCATTGATTTTCTTACAATAAAAACTCACGTCATCAGGGAGATGTCCTTCTAAAAGACGAGCCTGATCAAGGACTATTTTTGATAAATCATCAAAACTTTCCTTATTTGATGTAAGTAGCTTAGCCATAAACGCAATTAATGAATGATTAGGATTAATTTCTAAAATTCGCGGCATTCCTTTAAAATCCTGATTTTGCATTTTCATTATTCTCTCCATCTGTACATCCATACCAGAATCAGATGCCACCAAACAGCATGCACTGTCGATCAACTTAGCCGAAACCCTCACATCGCTAACTGAATCCCCTAGTGCAGCCTTAATGCCTTCAGTTAAATCTTTGAACTTAGAGGATTGATCCTTATCTTTCTTGTCTGAACCTTTTTCATCAAAATCTGACAGATCTATCGAACCTTGAGTTATTGATACAAACTTCTTTCCATCAAATTCATCCTGAGTAGAGAGCCAAAATGTATCAATAGGATCAGTGAAGAAAAGAACCTCAATACCTTTGGACTTAAAAGCTTCCAGATGTGGACTCTTAGTAGCCTGCTCTAAACTATCCGCCGCAATGTAAAAAATTTGAGTCTGTTTTTTATGCATGCCCTCCACATATTGTGGAAGAAATTTTTCGTCTTCATTCTTACTGGATTTAAACTTTGAAAGACCTAGTAAATCTAGTTTGTGATCAGGATCTTCATATATCCCTTCTTTAAGAACTGCGCCGAATTCTTTCCAAACTTTATTATAAACTTCTTCATCTTTATCTTTTTTCTTCTTTAACTCGGTTATAATCTTTTTCTTTACCGCTTTTGAAATACGCCGCAAAGCGGGACTGTGCTGAAGCATTTCTCGACTAACATTTAAATTTAAATCTGAAGTATCTAAGACCCCATTGATAAAGCGAAGCCATCTAGGCAGTACATTGTCTAACGTATCTGTTATAAAAACCCTGTTTGCGTATAACTTTACTTTAGAAGATCTATCAACGTGGAATAAGTCAAATGGTCTCATTTCAGGTATGTACATCAGGCTAGTGTAACTAATCACTCCTTCAGCTTTATTGTGCATAGTAATTAAAGGTTTACCAAATCCACCTCCGGATTGCACAAAAAATTCGTCATATTGCTCCTTGGAAATTTCACTTTTTGATTTCATCCATATGGCAGATGCATCGTTTAAAGTGTCTTTATCTTTAGATTTTCCGTCAATAAAACGAATAGGATATTGAATATGATCAGAATATTTCTTAACTATTTCAACCAATCTATCTCTCTTCAGATAGTCTTTCTCACTTTTCTTGATAAATAGATTAACAGTTGTTCCTATTTCCTCTCGGTTGACATCACTAATTTCAAATCCACTGATACCATCTGAATGCCATTTAAAAGCCTTACTACTACCTTCCTTTTTAGAAATGACTTCAACCTTATCTGCAACCATAAATGCCGAATAAAATCCAACACCAAATTGACCAATCAAATTGACAGACTTTGCTTTATCGTTTTGCTTTGAAGCCTCTAACTGAGCCAGAAACTCTGTTGTGCCTGATTTAGCAATAGTACCCAAGGATGAAACCAAATCACTCTCATCCATACCAATTCCATTATCCCTTATAGATAAGATTTGATCTTTGGATGAAACCTCCAATTGAATCTCGTACTCAACACTATCAGATTGATCGCTTTTTCCCGTTAGTTTTTGAAACCGACGTTTATCAACTGCATCAGAACTATTTGATATCAGCTCTCTCAAAAAAATTTCTTTTTCCGAATACAATGAATTGATAACTATATTCAGAACACGCCCAGTGTCCGCTTCAAATGGTTGCGTAGTCATTTGTAGTGCCCCTTTCTAACCTTCAAGTTGATGTCGTTAACCTAGTGTATAGATGAGTAACATTATTAAAACATCAAGTCCCTACAAAAATTTTTGGTAAAATTGGACAGATTTTGAAGAATCTATATATCTTAGAATACTGTTATCATATTTGACAGAACGTTTTAAACCCAGCTATTACATTTTTGCATCTGTTTTGGAACTCAAATTTATCATGCTAGTTGCATGGGAAACCGCCTTAATGAAACTACTTGGGTTTGCCAACCCCTTGCCAGCAATTTCAAAAGCAGTACCATGGTCCGGACTTGTCCTAACAAATGGCAAACCCATCGTTATATTGACACCAGTGTCCAGCCCTAAATACTTAAAAGGGATTAAACCTTGATCATGATACTGAGCCACTACTATATCAAAATGGCCCTCTCTAGCCTTCAAAAAAACAGTATCTGGCGGTAAGGGACCAGTAACATTGAGACCCTCACTAATAGCCTTTTCCACTGCGGGTTTAATGATGAGGCATTCTTCTCTACCCATTAATCCATTCTCGCCCGCATGAGGATTTAGTCCAGCCACAGCAATTCTAGGTTGCTCTAAACCCAAATTAGCACAAGCAGTTTTAGCTGCGATTATTGTGCGGTAGACAATTTTTTCATTCAAAAGATTTATAGATTCCCGCAACGAAACATGAATGGTACACAGAATAACCCTAAGAACATCATTAACCATGAGCATAAAAACTTCCGGGCTTTCGGAAAACTGAGCGAGTATTTCGGTATGACCAATGTATTTCACTGAAGCTTTTTTCAATGACTCTTTATTTATTGGCGCTGTAACAATTGCCTTCAAAACCCCCAAATTTGCAGCATTAATTGCTTGAACAATCGCATCATAGGCAGCCCATCCACACCTGCTACTTATACAACCGATTGGTAATTTTCCTTCAACACGAGCAGTTTGGTGTATGAAAACACCGTCCCTAATAGGCATAGGCTTAATTTCTTCTATGCTATCAATAACATGACATGGAACTTTCACATCTTCTTTCTGGAATGACTTTTGAATTATATCAGGTGAGCCAAAAACAATGAATTGATTGGGGCCCTCTTTCTGGAGACGAAAAAATTTAGCAATTATCTCTGGTCCGATTCCGGCTGGATCCCCCATTGTAATAGCTATTATTGGAAACTGCATCATTTTATCCAAAATTTTACTTTAAAAATTAGTGTAAATAGTAATCATATCGATTAAATAATTAATAAAAGTAATTAAAATATCTTTCACTTGAAACAAACCAATAATGGTAAAATGCAAAAAAATAAAGATGTTTACAAAAATAATCACCCTTTACATTTGTATTCTTGTTTCCATAGTTTTTCAGAATAATAAAGCTCTTTCTAGTAGTTTTTCTGATTATAATAAATGGTTAAAAATCGAACTAATTCCGAAACTATCTAAAAATTTGGACACTGATTTTCTTGAAATTATTACAAAAAATATTGCACTAAATAGTAAAGAATTTAACGCACTTAATAAAAACTTAAGTTTAATCCGGTCTAAAGATTTTTTATCACCTGAATCCTATTTTAATGAGAAAAGACTTTGGAACAGAACTTTGTACGCCAAATCTTTCAAAAAAAACCATAAAA
>PACC02000015.1 GCA_002699695.2 Paracoccaceae bacterium
CTGCTTTATCTCTTTTCCTTTTAACATTAACTGATTATCTTCCAGAAGCATCTGTGCTGATATTGTTGCGAAACATCGGTCTTTAGAACTTGAACTGACAGGTAATCCACATTTTGCAACTAGATCGCCAGGAAAATCGTCTTGGATAATGGTGAATTCGATACCTTCTTGCGTGACGAGAATAATTCTCTTTTCATTAGGTTCATATACTAGATTACCCTCAAAAGTGGCTATTAGACCATTATACATTGAAATCACCATTTCATAGGTTTTCATAATCTCCAACTGCTCTTTTAGTTCCAAATTCTCAGCACGTATTTTTAAAATTTGGTTCTTTTGGTCTATAAACAGTTTGTTAGATGTTAACTGGCTATCCTTATTGGTTTCTAATTCCTTTTGTAACTTTTTCTTCTCAACTGCAAGATTTTCCAAACGAGCGTTCATTTCCTCCATTGAATTAAAATCATCAGAAGTTTGGGTTCTTTTATTTTTTGAAATTTCCTGCTCCAAATTTTTAATCTTAATGTCTTGCGTCTCCAAGGTGGACTTTAACTCTCCATTTTCTTGTAATAATTGCGTTAACTCGATGGCACTCCCATATTTTAGTCTAAGCTCTGCCAATTCTTTGGTGACAGCTAGCTTCTCTTCTCGAACCTTTTGCACACTTGCAATTTCAGACTTAAATTCTGAAAGTTCTTTCCGTAAGTTTTCATTTTCCGTTCCCAAACTTTCTTTCTTCGAATTGAGTTCCTGTACTTCATTAGTTAGGTTATGAAGATTATTTTTTTTCAAAGATATTTTGTCTTCTAAATCCTTTATGATTTCAGAAAACTCATCTGTTTTGGTTAAACTTCCATCCGTGGAGTTTGAAATAATCTTAACTTCTTTTTCCCCTTTGGTAGAAGTTGATTCAGAAAATTTTTCACTTATCAGTATAGTTTCATCTTGGTTAGCTATACTATTTTTAGTGATACCATAACTGAAAATACCTAACCCAATTAAAGTCATCAAAACAGCAATATTAATCAAGATCATTCTTTTCACTATGCGCGTTTAATTTTAACGGCATTCCCAATGTAAAAATGGTAACAATCACTCTATCACTATATTTAAATTAACTGGAGAGAAAAAAAAATTATTTTAATCGTTTACCAGCGATGTATACAGCTTTAACCGAATGATTCCCACCTAAAGTCTGTAGTACAAATAATTCTTCAGTCAAGGATTTACAGGTTTTCATACGAATTTCGGAGCATATGTCGTTTGCAGTATCTAATACTACTATATCAGCAAAATTCCCTTTTCTAAAACTACCAATTTCTTTTTCCAGCCCTAAAGCTCTAGCATTTCCAAGTGTTGCCCAATAGAATGAATACATCGGTTTTACGCTAAACTTGAGAAACTGTTGGATCTTGTACGCTGCATCAAGATTATTAATCATTGAATAAGATGTCCCCCCCCCAACATCAGATGCAATACCTACTTTCACACCAGATTTGATCAAATTATTCAATGGGAAAAAACCACTTCCCAAAAACATATTAGATGTTGGGCAATGAACTGCAACTGCCTCCAAATCTTTTAATGTAGCAATTTCATTTGGACTCAAATGAATTGAATGTCCCATCAATGATTTATTACCCACTAAGCCAAATCCTCGATAAATATCCAAATAATTATTCGATCTTGGATATAGGGAAAGAGTGTATGAAATCTCTTCTTCATTTTCTGCCAAATGTGTTTGCAAATAACAGGTAGGAAATTCAGATACCAACCTTCCAGCCTGTGATAATTGTTCCGGAGAAGAGGTAATTGCGAAACGAGGGGATATTGCATAATAATTTCTGCCTTTTTCATGCCACTTAGAAATTAGTGCCTTTGTATCACGATAGGAGGATTTGGGATCGTCAATTAGATTGTCTGGTGCATTTCTATCCATCATGACCTTACCTGCAATCATGCACATATTATGCTTGGATGCTTCCTCAAAAAGTGCGTTAGCAGAATCTTTATGGACAGAACAAAAAGATACTGAAGTCGTGGTCCCATTTCCCAACAATAATCTAACAAACCTGTCTGCTTGTACTTTAGCATAAGCCTTATTCGAAAATTTTGCCTCTTCAGGAAAAGTATACTTGTTTAACCATTCCAAAAGCTGAGTCCCATAAGAACCTATAACTTGAACTTGAGGAAAATGATTATGCAAATCAATAAAACCAGGGAATATTAAATCATTCCTGTGATCCATGACATCAAAATTGGGGTATTTCGTTCGGATCTCTTGGTAATTACCTATTTCCCAGATTCTCCCTTCTTTTGTTAACAAAGCGCCTTCTTCTATATATTCATAAGAACCTTCCGGAATGTCTGTTTTTGGTTCTTCCAAAAAATGAAGGACCCTACCTCTTATTATCATTTTTGACTAAACTCCCGATTTTGGATTCTATAATGGCTCTCATGCATCTCCAAATTAAACAACATCTCAGAAATAATATGGCCTGAGATTATTTCAGGACGCTTATCTTTGCTTTCAAAAAAAGTATTGCCTATAGGTATTTTCACTCTGCTGACGTCCGTTATACCTTTCTTATTTAACCAGTGCACTAACACCGCCCTTTTTGACTTAGAACCGATCATACCTAGATAAGCCATGTCATTTCTGAGTAAGGCTTCATAACAGAGCATGAAATCCAAACCATGATCATGTGTAACTATAATAAAAGCACTATTGGGACTGGCATCTCTTATTTCTTGTTCAGGAATCAAGCTAAATTTTATTTTATAATACCTATTTAGACTTAATATATGTTTTTTTCTATTGTCTATGAGCGTGACTCTGAGAGGCAGATGATGCAATTGATTGGCTAATGAAATACCAATATTTCCAGCACCAAAAATTAAAATCTCTGGATAGTTAGAAGCTTCCTCATCTATTCTTGATAGCAAATTAGCTTTAAGCTCTGAAGTAAACCTAGTTATGGAAACAAGGATTTTTCCGCCACAACATTGCCCAATTTCCGGGCCTAGTTTTGTTTCCATACTCAACTCAAATGTAAGCTTCCAGTCTTGTTCTTTCACCTTTTCTACGACTTTATACTCTAACTGACCGCCACCAATAGTTCCTAAAATTTTTCCTGATCTCTTTATAAGCATCCAAGCACCAACTTCTCTAGGCGATGATCCCTCACTTCTTAATATTTCACAGAAAGCTATCTCTGTAGGATTAGAAGTAAAATCAAGAAATGCAGATCTGGTAATTATCAAACTAAATTCTCACTTTGGATCCTGCCAATAGACTCTAAAACTAGTTCTGATGTGGCAGGAGTATTTAGTCTGGGATTAATCTTGTAATTGCATGTTGAAGCAACTGCCATAGTTATTGCCTCATGTACAGAAATTGCCAGCATAAAGGGAGGTTCACCGACTGCCTTTGATCTCTTGATAGTTTTTTCAGTATTTTTCGCCCAATCTGCAAGCCTTACGTTGAAATCATCAGGTCGGTCAGAAGCTAGTGGTATCTTATAGGTAGATGGAGCATGGGTTTTTAAAATACCTAAGGAATCCCAATAAAGCTCTTCATTAGTCAACCATCCCATACCTTGTATGAATCCGCCTTCTATCTGACCAAGATCTATGGTGGGATTAAGAGTTTGACCAACATCGTGCAGTATGTCTACCTTCTTGACACGATATTCACCCGTCAAGACATCAAGTAAAACTTCAGAAACTGCAGCACCATATGAAAAGTAATAGAATGGCCGTCCTTTCCCTTTTTTTCTATCCCAATGTATTTTTGGTGTTCTATAAAAACCTGAATCCCAAAGTTGAACCCTTGCCAAATAAGCATTTCTAACTATTTCGGAAAATGCATATTTTTGACCACCAAAAATCACACTATTACCAGTGAAAGATATATCTTTTTTGTCTATTTTATATTTCTTAGAAATAAAATTTTCTAACCTCTTTCTTATTTTTTTTGCAGCAAAAAAAGCCGCCATGCCGTTCAAATCAGATCCTGATGAAGCTGCGGTCGCAGAGGTATTGGCTATTTTACTCGTATCTGTATCGGAAATTCTTACCTTGTCCAATGTAACACCTAAAACCGAACTAACTATACCTAGAACCTTGGTGTGTAATCCCTGCCCCATCTCGGTTCCCCCATGATTTACAATGATTGAACCGTCAGTGTAGACATGTACTAAGGCACCAGCCTGATTAAACCAAGTTGCTGTGAAAGATATTCCAAACTTCACCGGGGTTAGGGCTATTCCTCTTTTCAAGAATTGACTAACTGTATTAAAATTCATTATCTCTTTTTTGCGTGTATGGTAATCTGAAGATATAACTAACTCATCGATAATTCGCTCTGAGATATTGTCAGTAACCTTTTGGTAATAAGGCGTAATAGATCTTTTCCCCTTAGCGTAGAGATTAATTTTCCTTATCTCCAAAGGATCTTTATTTAAAAAAAATGCAATTTCCTGAATAATCCTCTCGGCTAGAAGCATACCTTGAGGTCCGCCGAATCCTCGAAATGCTGTATTTGAAACCGTGTTTGTTTTGACAGGTTTGGACACCAGCCGAACATTAGGATAATAATAGCAGTTATCTGAATGGAATAAGGCCCGATCGGTAATTGGTCCTGATAAATCAGATGAGTACCCACATTTAGCACTGAGCTGTGCATCTAAAGCTTTTATTTGCCCATCGTCATTAAATCCAACCTCGTATTCAACAAAAAAGCTGTGCCGCTTTCCAGTCATAATCATATCATCGTCTCTATCAGGTCTTATTTTGACTGTTTTTCCCGTTCGATGTGTAGAAATTGCTGCAATTACTGCAAATAGATTTGACTGAGTTTCTTTTCCACCAAAACCACCGCCCATTCGTTTGACTCTGACTACTATCTGGTTCGATGACAAGTTCAATACTTTTGCTACCATGTGTTGAACCTCAGATGGGTGCTGAGTAGAGGAAAAAACCAACAGATCTCCTGATTCTTCTGGTTTAGCAATCGCGATGTGGCCTTCTAAGTAAAAATGATCTTGCCCACCAATATGCATATTGCCTGACACTCGGTTTTTTGATCCACTTAACCCTTCTGCAACATTTCCTCTTTCTAACGTCAAAGGTTCAGTAACCAATTTGTAATCTTTATGATGCTTATTACTTACATCTAGGAATGGTTCCTTTTCTTCCTTTCTTATTCTAGCCAAAGAAGCTGCCATTCTAGCCTGAGCTCTAGTAGTTGCTATCACAACAAACAGGGGTTGCCCAAAAAAAGAAACTTCTTTATCGACAAGAACTGGTTCATCATTCATTCCTGTTGGACTAATATCATTGATTCCTGGGATATCCTTTGCAGTAAAAACATCAATGACCCCAGGAAATGAATTGACATCCTTATAGTCGATTTCTGAAATTGTCCCCCTTGCAAAATCTGCTTTACCTATATAGGCATGTAAAGTTTCAGATTCTGTAGGCATATCATCTATATAGAGTGCTTTACCGGTAACAAATTTCCTCAGTGACTCATGTTTTTCCGCCTTTAATTCTTTAGTCGAAGTAACGGCTTTTGATTTCTTATTCACCTTCAAATCAGGGTCCCTTCTCTATATCAATTTCGATCCCCTCGTTAACATATATAGCAAACTTCTTAAATAAATTTTGAGCTAGCTTTAACCGGAATTCAGAAGAACCTCGGCAATCGGTTAGAGGGTTAAAGTCCATACCTATAGCTTCACTAATGATTACATCTTGATCAAGAGAATCAGCTTGCTCCTCAAAAACTTTTTCCAACGTTAGGGCTCTTTTGGGTACCTCTGCCATTCCTCCGAAAGCAAATCGTACTCTTGGTTGTCTTTCTGCAAGAAATTCCAAGTTAAAAGCTGCTGATACGATTGTTATATCCTCATATCGCCTTTTAGCAACTTTATACGCCCTGAATTTGGTATCTCTCTTTTGCTTTAAAGGAATTTCAAAATAATGAATAAATTCACCTGGTTTCAGGTCCTGGCAACCATAACTCTGAAAGAATGATTCCACCTTTATCGTTCTAGATCCTACGTAGTTAACTAAAGCCATCTTTGCACCAAGTGCTATCAAGATTGGTGCCATGTCTCCTATTGGAGAACCGTTAGCAATGTTACCCCCAATAGTTCCCATATTTCTTATCTGATCACCTCCAATTTGATTAATATACTGTTTCAATTCCGGGAAAAATCTTGGCAGAACGGCTAAAAGATCAGTATACGATACCATGGCACCTACAACGATTTTATCACTCTGAGTCTCAATACGTTTTAGTTCGTTAATTTGCCCGATGAAAATCATGGGTTTAACATTCATAAAACTCTTGTTGACCCACAGTCCTATATCAGTAGATCCAGCAACAATAGTGCCATCTTTGTTATGTGATAAAATTGTTTTCAGTTCTGAAATTGTTTTAGGCAGAAAAAAACATTTTGGAATTTCAGAAACGATTGATTCTTTTCTGTTCATCAATTTTGTAAGCTTATTTTTCCAATTTTTCTGTTGTAAGGCCAAGCTTTTCCTGGAAATTGAACCTGATTCGGTGGCCTTAAAGGCAGCTTCTATGATAGGGCCATAGCCTGTGCATCTGCATAAATTTCCTTGTAAAGAATCCAAAATCCTCTGTTTGGATGGTTTAGACTCTTTCAACCATAAACCATAAAGGGACATCACAAAACCAGGCGTACAAAAACCACACTGTGCACCAGATGCTTCTATCATTGCTTCTTGCACAGGATGAAGCTCACCTGATTTACCAGTCAATCCTTCCACAGAAATCACATGGCAATATGCTAAGGATGGCAAAAAAATTATGCAGGAATTTGCAGTTTTATAAATAAGTTCTCCATCTTCATTAATTTTCCCTACCAGAACGGTACAGGCCCCACAATCACCTTCAGCACAACCTTCTTTTGTTCCAGTAAGTTTACGGTTTAGTCTCAAAAAATCTAACAAAGTTTCTGTTGGATTAGGATTTGAGACGCTGATGAACTGTTGATTGAGATAAAATTGGATCTCAACTTCAGGAGGCTTTTTGTTATTGCATGCTTTTGCCATGACCATGAATTATCAGAACCTATAAGCAATAATAGTATTACAATTACGGATTTTCATTTTTCTCACGATTTATAAGGAAAATATGATTCATTTTTTTGTACCTTGAGTATCAGAATCTTCAAATACAGCGCTTGCAGCCCTAAAACACTCTAACGCTTGGGGAACTCCACAGTAAATGCCAATAACATGAATAATTGCCCTAATTTGCTCCTCAGTAACACCGTTTTTTAAAGCACCACGACAGTGTATTTTCCATTCGCCCATTTTTCCTAGAGCTCCCAACATAGTAAGATTCATCATTGATCTAGTTTTTCTGTCTATACACTTATCACCCCATCCAAAACCCCAACACCAACCAGTCATCATTTCCTGAAAAGGTTTTGAAAACTCACTCGCATTATTCAAATTTGCTTCTACATACTTTGCTCCTAGGGTAGCCTTTCTTTCCTCCAACCCAACTTCAAATAAAGTTTTTTCCATTTAAAATCTCCTTAACTTACCAATTATTTTTCTCTATAGATGAGCTATACAAAACCTAATCGTTCATCCTTTTGTCTTAGTTTAAATTACTGATAGTTATTGGTAAAGTGATGAAAAAATGAGAAATGAAACTAACGCACTTATTTTTGATGTAGATGGCACCTTAGCTGAAACAGAGGAGCTTCATAGAAGAGCCTTCAATGACGTATTTAAGAAAAAGGGATTGAACTGGTACTGGGATAAACCATTATATACCAAATTACTGCGTGTAGCAGGTGGAAAAGAAAGAATTAAATTCTATCAGACCAATTTTCCCAAACATAACAGGTCTTTGAGTGATCATGATGTTTCACTAATGCACAAAGAAAAAACACAAATATATACAGGCTTGGTTGAAAATGGCGCTCTAACTTTAAGGCCAGGAATTCATTCCATAATTACAAATGCCCTTGAAAAAAATATCCTTCTGGCCATAGCTACATCGACTAGCCATTCAAACTTAATCCCATTAACTCAAAGCTGTTTTGGGAAAAAACCTACCGAGATTTTTTCCTACCTTGCTACAGGAGATTTGGTGAAGAGAAAGAAACCCGCAGCAGACTTGTACCAGATGGTCTTACAAAAAATGTCCTTAAAACCAAAAGAATGTCTTGCAATAGAAGACAGCGGTATAGGATTAATGGCAGCTAAAGGAGCTAACATTCGAACCCTGGTGTCTCCCAGTTTCTACCACATGTCAGACGATTTTACTGAAGCTGACTATATATGTGCTGGCTTCGAACGAGAACAGCTGCCAAAAGAATTTTGCCAGCTGCTTTATCAGTAACCTGAAATTCTCTTAGTTAGCCAATTCAGCAAGCATTTCTTCCATTCTGGCCTTGGATTTCTTGGGAATCTTCTTACCGTCGAGAAACCCTTCCGCATTGACTTCACCAACTGCTATGATAGCTACCATACCATTCGCAAAGTGCGGAGTACATTTAATACCATAAAGTCCATCTTCTGAAACAACTATGCTAACTGCTTTATTTATTTTACCTTTAAACTTCTTAATTCCCTCAGGTAACATACCCTTCATACTTGCAGCCATATGCCCCTTCTCTGTGGGTAGAAAAGTCACAGTGTCACCCTTTTCTGCCTTTATAAGCATAGGTTCAAATACCATCGTGTTACCATCTGCGTCTTTATTTAACATTTTCACTTCAATTTCAGCAGCAGACAACAAATTCACTGACAGTGCAAAAAGCACGGTCGTTATCAATAAAACAAATTTTTTCATTTTTCCCTCACAAAGCAAGATAATAATAGTACCAATTTACTCGGTAACCAAATTTCGGTTTACTCTAATTTGATAGGAGAATCAAACCCTTTAAGCAACCACTCTAGCTAAAGCGCACTGCTTCCACAATTTTGCTAAGCATTCCACTAAATAATCAATATCTTCATCTGAATGTAACGGTGATGGTGTAAATCTCAGTCTCTCTGTTCCCTTGGGGACCGTTGGATAATTAATAGGCTGAACATAAATACCATTCTCATTCAGCAAAATATCACTAATTTCTCTACATTTAACTGGGTCCTTAATCATAACTGGAACAATGTGGCTAGGATTCATCATATGAGGAATACCTGCTAAATCGAGCTTATGGCGTAAGTTGGTCACCTTTCGCTTTTGTTTTTCCCGTTCAATTTGGCTTACTTTAAGATGTTTAACTGACGTCAATGCCCCTGCAGCAACAGCAGGTGGTAACGCTGTAGTAAAAATGAATCCACTTGAGAAAGATCTAATAAAATCACAGAGGCTTGATGAGCCTGTAATATACCCTCCGACGACTCCGAAGGCCTTCCCTAATGTTCCTTCAATTAGATCTACCTTATCTGCAACACACTCTTGCTGGGAGATTCCTCCACCATTTTTTCCATAAAGTCCGACAGCGTGCACTTCATCTAAATAAGTCATTGCTCCAAACTCATTTGCTACATCACATATTTCCCCTATAGGGGAAATATCTCCATCCATTGAGTAAACACTTTCAAATGCAACAATTTTGGGAGCATCTTTTGGTAACCTTGAAAGTTTCTCTCGCAAATCTTCAGGATCATTGTGCCGCCAAATCATCTTACCCGCTCTAGAATGCCTTATCCCCTCAATCATCGAAGCATGGTTTTTTTCATCCGATAAAATCGTACACCCTTGCAACCTTGCTCCTAAAGTAGATAACGTTGCCCAATTTGAAACATAGCCAGAAGTGAACAGTAAAGCTGATTCCTTCCCATGCAAATCTGCCAGCTCTTTTTCGAGCAAAACATGATAATGGTTGGTACCAGAAATATTTCTAGTTCCTCCAGCTCCAGCTCCACATTCCCGTAAAGCGGTCTCTATAGAAGCCAGCACCTCAGGATTTTGCCCCATACCCAAGTAATCATTCGAACACCAAACTGTAACCTCGGATACCTTCTTACTACTTTGATAGTTCTTTGCTTTGGGGAAATTACCTTGACATCTCTCCAGTTCAGCAAAAATCCGATAGTTACCCTCCTCCTTTAGTTGGCTTAGTTGCTGGCTAAAAAGGTGATCATAATCCATGTATTTTCTCCGAACTAATTCTCTTCTTGTTTGCCTTAACTGACTTTTTCTTATCTATCCCACTTGGAAGCATCCATTTCCAGAGTTCTGCATCCCTCACAGGGACAACCATAAACCAATGCTCGACTAAGGCCAAGGCTGTTAAGGAGGCCAGTAAAGTGTATCCAATAACCGTAATGTCGTCTGACTTAATTGAAAAAATTTTGTCTACCCAAAAAAACAAGGTAAATGAAATGAGCGAAATCGAGAGAGGGAAAAACCAACTAGTGCTTCCAACCTTAAAATAACTCGCCAGATGCTTTACTGGAGATGGCAAGAATTCTGAATTAACATTCGGGACACCCAAAAATAGATTCAATTTAGCACAAATCCTAGCACAGAATAATATCCAGAAAGTCCACAAACCAACCCTATTTTCTGCATTAGCTGATATGAAAGTCATTGTTAAAAGTACTACCAATAGACCAAGTTCTGAATAGGCTATATTCTGCCATGCATGAATAAACCGAGTCTTATTTGGCATATTAGGAGGGCAAGCTTTTTTGATTGGACCAGTTACAAAACCTGTTAAGAAGGCAAGCTCAAACCATGCCCAAATTAATAAACTTCCAAAAAATGACCAATATACAGATGCTAAAGTGATAGAAAAAAGTGTATTCCAGTATAAAAAACACCCTCCCAATAAAATGGGTATAAAGATTATTGTTATCACATAATGAGCATTTTCATTTATCTGATCAACCTTTTTAACAATATATAATAATAGTCCAGTCAAAAACCACCACACAAATACAGCGGTTAGAGCAGCCACCCATGGTATTCCAAAAATCGTCAACAATTGTACCAGCATAGCATTCCCACTTTAGTAACTAGGTTGTAGACGAGAATTCTCCGGGACTAAATTTTTCTTGGCAGGAATGAAATAAAGGCCTGCAAAAACAGTAAACGCTCTGGTAGCAGCTGTGAGATAACTTAAGCGACCAAAAATTCCACCTTGTCGTTTTGCTTCCTCCATTTTCTTAAAGGTCTTGATAAGTTTAACTAGACCAGCTTTCCACTTTGGATGATCAAGATCAATTTCAATTGGAAATACCTGCCTTGAAATTTCTGAAGTTATTCGAAGAACCTTATCATCATACCAATCAATATCCACATCTAAAGCCTTATGAAATGCTGGACGAGCACGATCCCTAATGCACATTGTGGCAAAGACTGCCACCAAGAAGAATTTAATCCAATAAACGTTTAGACCTTTGGTGAATTTTGGATCAGACTTCATAATAAGTGCGAAAGCTTCACCGTGTCGAAATTCATCATTACACCATTTTTCAAACCATTTAAAAATTGGATGAAACCGCTTATCTGGATGTTTTTCTAAATGTCTATAAATCGTTATATATCGGGCATACCCAATCTTTTCGGAAAGATAAGTCGCATAGTATATAAACTTCGGTGTAAAGTAAGTGTAATTTTTCTTTCTAGTTAGGAAGCCCAAATTAACTCCGATTCCAGCTTCTCTCAACGCATCATTTATAAAACCCGCGTGCCTTGCCTCATCTCGGGACATTAGTCCAAATAATTCGCAGATCTCCTGATTTGTCCCACGCCTCTTCATTTCCTTATATAACACACATCCTGAAAACTCTGCCGTAAGAGAACTCACTAGGAAATCAATCAACTCTTTCCGGAGTCCGGGCTCTAAAGCTTCAAAATCAATCTCATCCCAATCCTCTGTTTTCTTAAAATGAGTACGGTTTGGGTCAGATCGCATTTCAGCTATTAACTCATCCCACTCTGCTCTCACTGAATCTACATTAAGACCATCCATTTCCTTAAAGTTTGTTGTATAAAACCTCGGGTTTAACAGGGTTGTTTCATGGGCCATCGCAGTAGTTTCATTAATGTTTTCTTTTGCCCTTATATCTTCAGTCACTTGATTCATAATGAAACCTCCTCAGAAAAAGAAAACTCACAAATTTCCATAAACTCAAAATCCCCTATAAGTTTAGTCCATAGTCTCTCTAACCAAAATGCACGTTTGATTGTTGCTATTCGATCTTCTACTACAACTTTACCATATGGGGCCATCACTGGTTCTCCATGAACCACTACCTCATCCCCTGGGTGTACAATAGCACCATTATTAAAACGTACGTGTGCATGCAAACTTTCGAAGGTATGTGAAACTTCTACAGTGCATGGTGTCATTTCATTCTTTCTCCTGAACATTGCTCTCATTTCCCCCAAGTATTTAATTAATCAACTGACCAAAAACAGCTACATTCATAGCTCCAAAACTATTCAAATGCATATCCCAAGAAGAAGACTCATCAACAATGGTGAGTCTACCATCTTCGTGTTGTACTAACTTTACAGGCGCATTCTCATTAATATTTTTCTTCTTTCTTTCATAACTGAAGCCATCATATACAACTGAAATGAATCCGTTAGGACCTACCTTAGAATTGATTAGTTCTATCCCTTTATCATTCAAAATTATGACTGACCCATCCTCTTTCTTCTGAAAATCTAACACTACCTCTTTTACAACAGGAGAGGCATCAGGTACACCCAAAAGTGGCATGTCTGACAACCTAGCATAACCTACTACTAACAGAGTAAAAAGGAGTAGAGCGCCTACTGCTTGTAATAAACGAATGGGAATTACTTCCTTTTCTTGAGTTTTGGCATTGTGCCTCATGCAGTCATTTCCTTATTGTCACTTCCTGATTGTTGGGATTTATTCCCTGCTCCGTGTTTCTCAGTGATTCTAGACTGAGCAGCGTTTGCCAGTTTGAAAGATACTACATCAACATCTGATATACATCTGAAAGTGGGTTCAGGGTTATTGAAATACCAAGGCCTCACGCTAGGCCAACCAGCAAAAAAGGGTATGCGCTTGTTACCTATCAACTTGAATGAAATGTCTCCACAGCCATCATTGAATACCTTCTTATCAATATTGGCTACCTTATCGAATGGAACATTTAACATGAATATAAGTGCCAAGCCACTCTTAATTATGATTCTCTTACTAGTTATAACATACACTGTAGGTATAACCTGTAAAATACCAATCATTACCATTATAATCGCAGCCAGACAGCAACAAATAACATAAGGAAATATCATCTGTAAAAATATTGAAAGACTTAAATTACCATAATTGGAAAAAAAAGTAGTGAGTGAAACAACCAAAAGATAAAGTATCAAATATCGAAGACCCAATGCTGATATAGAAAAACGTCTCAAATCAGGTCTTCCATGCCAGATGACATTCTCATCTTCTGGGATTATACTTAATACATCCTTGGGTGGTGGTTTATCAATCTTATACATAGCATTTATTTCATTAAATTATGACGGTATTTCTGCCAAACCAAAACGAGTCTCCTTATTAATGTCTATCTGTTTCTTCTTCAGCTCTTGGGATAAGGATCCTAGAGAAATTAACGTTATAAAGATAATCAATATTTCAAGATGGTATACGAATAAGTAGCCAGTTGCATCACTCTCGAACGTTTTTCCAAATACACCAGATAACGCAAGTTGATTTATAATATCTCTCAATATACCACCTATAGCGATACCTAGACCAGCCCCAAGGGCTTGTGCCGCCCCCCAGGAACCAAGTATTAATCCCCTACCTACCCGATCATCGCTCGAAAATGACATTGCTAAAGTCAAAAGAGATACTGAGAATAATCCTGTTCCAAAGCCAATCAAAGTAGTTCCTATAAAATAAAGTAACGGGATTTGCATGGGGCTTGAAAAAATGATTGCAGAAAATCCCACAATACCTACTAGTAGCGCTTTCATTGTATTACTTACAGGTGACTTAACTCTAGTAGCCTTTCTGGCAGCAATAGCTAGCCCCAACAGAGATCCAAAGGCCCAAAGACCAGTAAGTAAGGTCGTGGCCGAAACACTCAAGCCCAATATCTGACCACCATAAGGCTCCAACAAAACATCTTGCATGGCGAAGGCCATAGTTCCCAAAAAGACTACCCAGATTAGGCTACTTATTCTTTTCTGTTCTATGAATTTCTTCCAAGTTAACAAAAAACTATCTTTTTGCTCTTTATCTTTGACCTCAACAGATTTCTGGATAAATTCTTGCCTCCATACTGCCACAAGGTTGAGAACTAAAGTCATCACAGCGGCACCTTGAACAACTTGTATCAAGCGGAGCTTAGAAAAATCTGCAAGCAGTGCTCCAATTATTAAAGCAGAAATCCCCATTCCGAAAAGGAACATAAAATAAAGTAACGCAACCACCCTTGGCCTAGTTTCTGGCGTTGCTCGGTCTGCAGCTAGAGCCAACCCAACTGTCTGGGTCATATGAATACCCAAACCGGTAAATAAGAATGAAATTGCTACCAAGACTTCCCCCGCCCAGCTTGGGCCTACTGTTTGATCCCCAGACAAAACAATTATTGAAAAGGGCATTATGGCAAGACCACCAAATTGAAAGATACTTCCAAACCACATATAAGGAATTCTTCTCCAACCTATTACTGATTTATAGGTGTCAGATTTAAATCCAAAAAATGTGCGCAGAGGGGCTATCAAGACCGGAATTGCTATCATTATTGCTACAAGAGATGCAGGCACACCTAATTCTACTATCATTACTCTATTTAGAGTCCCTGCAAGCATGACAGTTGCCATTCCGACTGATATCTGAAAAAGGGAAAGCCGAAGAAGTTGTGCTAATGAAAAATTGGCACTCTCTGCATCTGAAAATGGCAACAATTTTCGGCTTATCTTATAGATATGTTCTTTGGCTAGAATCATCTTTTCAGTTCTATTGCCTCAGAAGTATAGAACCATTTATTAACCTGGCCTACTGATGTCATCTCAAATGATTCTTTTCCCTTAAACCTACTATCAAACATTTTTATAAATGATTTAATATTCAAGGGAACAATTACAGGTGATCGATCTGACCGAGGAAAAAGGCGCCCTACCAGCAGTTTGAATTTCAAAACAGAGTTTGTAGGAACTAATGTAAATAGTATTCCATTCCTAGTTCTTCTCATTAAGTTACTTAGTACAGCCATTGCGTCTGCTTCCGGATAATGAATTAAGCTATCCATCAACACCACATGATCAAAATTGCCATGATCCTTAATCATATCAGACACTGCAAAATTAACCCTTGATTTAAGTTTATTTGGGAGTCTTTCCTTAGCTATATTTATTAAATTTTCCGAAATATCTATTCCCAAGACACTAGCCCCTCTCATGCCCAGATCAATCGACATCTGCCCAGTCCCACACCCTGCATCTAGGATAGAATGACCCGTTAAATCGTTTGGCAATCGAGATAACAATAAGTTTCTCATTTCCTGCCTGCCTGCCCGCACCTTTGATCTGATTGCAGACACAGGGGTCTCATTAGTTAAAGCTTCCCACGCCTTTACTGCAGTCTGGTCAAAATAAACCTGAACTCTATCCCTTGTTTCAGAATAAGGTTTTGTCACTAATCAAATCCTAATAACTCAAAAATATGTCTATCTTCAAGTGGATCAGGGGCTAATGGATCAGTTCCATCCCAGAGTAACTGGGCGAGACGAAGGTACTCTTTCTGTACTGCAATTATTTCTTCCTCATCACCCATTTCAAAAAGGGTTTTTTTCTTCAAACGAGATCGCCTAATTGCGTCCAAATCTGGGAAGTGTGCTACTCTCTTAAATCCTACCTCACTACAATAGCGATCTACCTCGTTCGTATCCTTTGAGCGATTAGCTATGCATCCAGCCAATCTCACATTATAATTTTTTGATTTAGCCTGTACAGCTGCTATTATGCGATTCATAGCGTAAATTGAGTCAAAATCGTTAGCGGTTACTATAATCGCCCGATCAGCGTGTTGTAGTGGGGCTGCAAAACCTCCGCAAACGACATCTCCCAGCACATCAAAAATAACTACGTCAGTATCCTCTAGCAGATGATTTTGCTTTAGTAGTTTTACTGTTTGACCAACAACGTACCCTCCACAGCCAGTACCAGCTGGTGGACCACCTGCTTCAACGCATTTTACCCCATTATAACCTTCATAAACAAAATCTTCTGGTCTAAGCTCCTCAGCATGAAAATCAACCTCCTTCAAGGTATCAATGACAGTTGGCACCAACCGGCCAGTAAGAGTAAAAGTGCTATCATGCTTTGGGTCACATCCTATTTGTAAAACATTCTTTCCGAGTTTTGAAAAAGCCACAGACAGATTTGAAGAAGTTGTGGATTTTCCAATTCCTCCTTTTCCGTAAACGGCAAAAACTTTAGCACCCTCTATTTCCACTTTTGGATCTAATTTTACTTGTAAAGATCCCTCACCATCTTCTCCGCGAAGGTTAGGTACTTGCTTATTATCGTCTAAAGGACTCATATCTTTTCTCCATATTCACTTCGATTCATTTTTATTTTTATATTCACATTACTCTCAAATTATCTTTATTCAGCTGCCAAGCTCACTCCTTCTAGATTATCTTCTAGCTCAGCAAGTGAATCTTTCAGCGCTTCAAGGGTTTCTTCATCTGGTTCCCAATAAGATCTGTCGTGAGCTTCCATCAAGCGATTTGCCACTCTCAAACTAGCTGCAGGATTCAGGGCGGCTAATCTTCTTCGCATTTCCTCATCCAAAATAAAGGTCTCAGATAGTTTGCCATAAACCCAAGGTTCTACTTGACCAGTTGTTGCCGACCAACCTAAGGTATTAGTCACTTGACTTTCTATATGCCTGACACCCTCATAGCCATGCTTCAGTAAAGGTTCAAACCATTTTGGATTAAGGGACCTTGAGCGAGTTTCAAGAGCGATCTGATCAGCCAAAGTCCTCACTTTAGAACCTCCGCGAGTTTGATCTCCAATAAATACTGGGGTGTCCACACCTCTTGCCCTTTTGACTGCTCTAGTAATCCCTCCCAAAGTATCAAAATAGTGATCCACCGTAGTCACCCCTAGTTCAACACTTTCCAAATTCTGGTATGTACAATCAACTAATTCAAGAATGGCCTGTAATAACCCCGTTTGTTTGGAACAGTCACCTTTTGAATCGTAAGCATAACTCTTTCGATTCTCATAGGTATCGGCAAGTTCATCCTCTTGATCCCATGCTGCCGAACTCACTAAATGATTAACGTTAGAACCATAAGTGCCTTCGGCATTGGAAAAAACCCTCAACGCTGCTTGCTCCAGGGTGAAGCCATGTTTATTCATTATAGCTAGAGTATTTCTTCTTATGAAATTCATATCATTAGATTCTCTAGCTTGAGCGGCCTTGAGAGACGCATCAGCCAACATTCTTATTTGTAGTGGTAATAAATCCCTAAAGATTCCAGACAAAGTCATCAGAACGTCTATCCTTGGGCGTCCTAATTCTTCCAAGGAAATTAATTCTGCCCCAGAAAGTCGGCCGTAATCATCAAAAAAAGGTCTAGCCCCCATTAAATTCATAGCTTGAGCTATAGACCCTCCATCTGTTTTAATATTGTCAGAACCCCATAGTACCATTGCAACTGTTTCAGGCAAATTATCCTGCGCATTCAAAAGTGCTGTCGTTTGGTTCTTTCCTTCCTGCATTGCGAATGAGGTTGGCATTCTAAATGGATCAAAGGCATGCATGTTGCGACCTGTTGGAAGAATCTCGGGTGATCTTATAATGTCACCTCCAGGAACAGGTTTAATAAACTTCCCGTCTAAGGCATCGATCAAGGCTGGTAATTCAGTGTCTTTGGTTAATAAATCATCATACTTAGCACGATCCTCTTTATTATCCGTTCCTGGAATTACATTTAAATAATTTTCACGAGCTTCTGTTGAAGGTGGCGTTCCAACAATATGTAAACCCTCTGGGATTAAGGCTTCTTCTAGTTCATATAATTTCAATCGTAAGAAATCAAAATCACCTTCAAATTCAATATCTAGAGCCTCTGCCTGATCCCCAATGAGTTGCTTTAGATCTGATAGGTTATCTGCATCAGGGTTCATCCCTCTAAGCTGGGTAAGAGACTCTTTTAAATCCAGCAAACCTTTATAAAGGCCGGCTTTTGCTAAAGGTGGCGTCAAATGTGAAATAATTACTGCATTGGATCGTCGCTTAGCCAAGGAGCCCTCTGAAGGATTATTAGCAGCATAAATATATATATTTGGGATATCACCGATTAACCTGTCGGGCCAGCAGCTTTCACTGACTCCTGCTTTCTTTCCAGGCATAAATTCCAATGCTCCATGCATTCCGAAGTGGACAATAGCATCTGTTTTCATTTCCTTCATTAAGAATCTATAGAAAGATGAAAAGGCATGAGTTGGCGCAAATCCCTTCTCAAAGAGGAGCCGCATAGGGTCACCCTCAAACCCAAAAGCAGGCTGAATACCCACAAATACATTTCCGAATTTTTCACCCAAAATGAACAAACCTGACCCATCGGATTGAAGTTTGCCTGGAGCAGGTCCCCATGTGGCTTCAATCTCCTTTAAATAAGGCTCCTCTGCCACAATTTCATCAGCTGAAATTCTTTTAAAAACATTGGCCTCTTGACCATAAGTTTCTCTATTTCCATTGAGTATCTTATTCTTGAGTTCTTCTACATTCTGGGGAATATCGACTTCATATCCTTCCTGTTTTAATCTTAAGAGAGTATTGTACAAGGATCGAAATACATCTAAATAGGCTGCTGTTCCGATAGCGCCTGCATTGGGTGGAAACCCATAAAGTATAACTGAAATTATCTTATCCTCAACCGGCTTAGTTCTGAGGCTCACATATTTGCTCACCTTAGAAACTAAACTTTGTACTCTGTCTTCAGCAGGAAGCATTTCCATACCAGGTCCCGGGCGACCACCAAAAACTGTTGGTGCTATTGCACCATCAATTTCAGGCAAAGCAACCAACATGGTTGTTTCCACAGGACCAAGCCCTGAATCATTTTCTTCCCAATGAGATAGGGTTTGAAATTCCAACGCATGAGCAGCTACATAAGGGACATTTAGCTCTGATAGAATTTCCTCAGCGGCCTGACTGTCATTATAAGCTGGACCACCAACTAAGCTAAAACCTGTTAATGATACAACACAATCGACTGAGCTGTTTCCATTTTTCTGAAAAAATTCTTCTATGGCTGGCCGTGAATCCAAACTGGCTGAAAAAGCCGGTATGACATCTAACCCATTTTCTTCTAACTTTCTGATTACAGCATCATAATGTGCTGTATCTCCAGACAAAACATATGACCGCATCAACAATATCCCAACAGTTCCTTTAATCTCTCTTTGTTTAGGGATTTCCTTGATATTAGTTGTTATCCTAGCTTTTAGGGAAGGATGATAAAGGCCTGTTTCTGGATACTCTATGGGTGGTTTGGCGGTTTTCTTACCAATCATTTTTATCCCACCATATTTTTCACATAGATAGATAACCATAGATTCTACGTTGTCGTCTGATCCTCCTAGCCAATAAAGCATAGTCAGAAAATATGACCTCACATCTTGAGCCTTACCAGGAATAAACCTCAATATCTTAGGTAGCCGCCTAAGCACTGACATTTGTCTTTTGCCGCTAGCTGGCTTACCAGATTTATTTGTTCCTCTCAGTCTTTTAAGTAAGCTTAAAAAGCCAGTTGTGGGCTTGCTCATATCCAAACGATCTAAAACTGTTAGGGATACTATTTCCTTTGAAGAAATGCACCCTACCATAGCATCACATTCACTCCTCCTCTCCTTTAAGGAAGGTAAAATTGCTTTGACATGCTCTTCTAAAAAAAGAAGATTTGCTACTATGATGTTAGCATCAGAAATGTCACTCTTGGCGGCTTCCAGTGCTTTTGGATTCTCCGCCCACTCTGCAGCAGCATGAACTGAGATTTCTAAAGATGGAAAGTAAGGTTTTAATTTTCTCTGAACACGAGATACCGGGCCGGCACTATGGGAATCCAAAGTTATGATCACAAACTTGTAGGTACTCTTCGAGGTATTTATTACTGTATCATCTAGCATAATGTGCTTTTGCCTCATATAATGTCTCTCTGGAAATAGAACTCACGCCTTTTTCTTTAGCAAAATTTTCAGTATTTCGGCGTGCCTTACCCCTAACAAAAAAAGGGATTTTCTTAAGCTCAAGTTCCGCATCTTTTTCCCAAACTAAACCTTGGGTTTTAAAATCCTTAGGTTGATCATTGGTGTTGTCTTCCCTTCCCACTATAGGCTGATTATTGTGAGAAGCTAAGTGGCTAGGCCCCGCTCTGTCATTAAACTCAAAATCCTCTCGGAACATGTGAAGTAAATGTTCTTCCAATCCCATAACTAACGGATGAACCCAAGTATCGAAAATTACATTTGCTCCTTCCCATCCAGCTTGAGGAGAATATCGCGCTGGATGGTCCTGAACATGGAAAGGTGCGGAAATGACAGCACATGGTATGCCAAGTCTTTTACCGATATGACGCTCCATTTGAGTTCCCAAAATTAGCTCAGGTTGTAGATTCTGAATAGCAGCCTCCACCTCAAGATAATCTTCTGTAACAAGAGCTGCTACCCCTAAATCTTCACCCAAAGATCTGATCGATCTGGCAAATTCTCTGTTATAGCAACCAATGCCTACCACCTCAAATCCCATTTCTTCTTTTGCTATTCTAGCAGAAGTTTTAACATGCGTAGCATCTCCAAATATAAATACGCGTTTGCCTGTAAAATAGGTTGAATCTATAGATCTTGACCACCAATCAGCTCGAAGTCTGGTTTTATCAGAATTCATTTTTCCCAAGCCTGATAGGTCGGAAACTTCTGATAAAAAATCCGTTGTTGCGCCCATCCCGATAGGTACATTTTTCGTGTATGGTTGACCGAATTCTTTCTCTAAAAACCTGCACGTAGTTTCTGCAATCTCAGGGTAAAGCATAACATTAAAATGAGCTCTTCCCATTTTTTTTGCGATGTCATCTGGCGATGCACCCATAGGAGCAATGAGATTTACATCTATACCAGATTCCAAAAGAATTCTCTCAATTTCAGTGACATCATCTCGATGACGGAATCCTAATGCAGTTGGTCCAAGAATGTTACAAGATACCTTGTCTGTCTTATATGCCGGTTTTGCCAACATTTTTATTATTTGATAAAATGTTTCTGAAGCGCCATAATTTTCTTTTCGCTGATAGGATGGTAACTCAAGTGGAATGGTGGGAACTGGCAGGTCTAGAGCTTCAGCCAGCCCGCCCGGATCATCTTGAATTAATTCAGCCGTACACGATGCTCCAACAACTAAAGCTTTTGGTAAAAACCTATCATAAGCAGCCTTACAGGACTGCTTAAACAACTCAGCAGTATCAGAACCCAAATCTCTCGCTTTAAATGTTGTATAAGTCACAGGGGGACGAGCATCTTTTCTTTCGATCATAGTGAACAAAAGATCAGCATAAGTGTCTCCCTGAGGGGCATGCAAAACATAATGGGTATCCTTCATAGCAGTAACAACACGCATGGCTCCTACATGTGGCGGTCCTTCATATGTCCAAACAGAAAGTTTCAAACCTTTAACAGTTCCCTTCTTTTGATTGGCCTATAGAATAAAGCAGCTAAATCCCCCGCCTGCTCATATCCATGAACAGGTGAAAAGACTAACTCTATGGACCACTTGGTAGCCAGACCTTCTGCCTCCAATGGATTGGCTAACCCCATCCCACAAATTGTCAAATCTGGTTTCACTTTCCTGCACCTATCTAATTGAGAATCTACGTCTTGCCCCTCTGATATCACTGGTCCCTCTGGCAGCATTTCCAAATCCGGCATTACTATTTTTTTATTAATATATGGAGATCCTACTTCTAAAGCTTTCATACCGCACTCTCTCACAAGAAACCGGGCAAGAGGAATTTCAAGCTGACTATCAGGAAAAAAGAACACACTTCTTCCCGACAACTTATTTGAAACTCCTTCTAAAGCTTTCTTTGCCCTATTTCTTGGGGCCTCAGTCACTTTTTCAAATACGGATGAATCTACATTATATGCTTTTGCTATAGCTTTTAGCCATAGGGTCGTTCCCTCTTCTCCAAAAGGAAACGGCGCTGTTATATGGCTTGCCCCTCTGTCTTGAAGAGCCTCACAAGTATCACCCAAAAATGGTTGACACAAAATGAATTTTACATTTTCTCCAACTCTTGGAGCAGTACTTTTAGTTCTGCTTGGGAAGGTGGACACATTTTCTATTCCTAACTGCTTCAGAATATCAAGAAATTGATCTTCAACAATGTCGGGCAAAGCTCCCACCAGAACAAGCTCTGACGCCTCTGTCCTTTCTAGAGTTTTTACCATAGATGCTAAACAAGCATCCTCTCCTTGCGTGAAAGTTGTTTCTATGCCTGAGCCAGAATAGCTTAGAACACGAACCGTTGGGGCATACTTTAGAGTTAAACGTTCAGCCGCCCTTGAGAGATCTAGCTTAATGACCTCTGAAGGACAAGAGCCCACAAGAAAAAGTTGTTTTATCTCTGGACGTCGGTCCAATAGCTTTTCTACTTGAGAATTCAATTCTTCTTGAGCATCAGCCATTCCGGCTAAGTCCTTCTCTTCTAAAATTGCCGTTCCAAAACGGGGTTCTGCAAAAATCATAACTCCTGCCGCTGACTGTAAAAGATGAGCACACGTTCTTGATCCGACTACTAGAAAAAAAGCATCCTGAATTTTCCGATGCAACCAAATGATTCCTGTCAGGCCACAAAACACTTCGTTTTGTCCCCTTTCCTTCAAAATTGGGGTATCTGAGCAACCTGACTTTGCATGGAGTGGCGAAGAAATATTCAAGTTACCACCTCTCCCTCGACTTGTTCTGCAACTATAACTTCCGTTCTACCTGATCGCAGTTTGAGAAGGAATTGTACGGCATTAATTATGTAGACAGTATAAGCTACTAAAGCCAGCCACATTTGCCCCTCAGATGTCAACAATCCACTCATTAATGCAATTAGATAAGTCGTATGCAGAGCAATCACAAAAAAGCTTACCACATCCTCCCAAAAAAAGGCTGGAGCTAACAAATACTGTCCAAAAACTTCCTTCTCCCAAATGGCACCGGTAAACATTATGAGGTAAAGTACAAGTGTCTTTATAATGATGGAAACTGTAGCAAGATCATATCCAACACCACGAATCAAATAACGCAATACTAGGAAAATAGAAATGAAACACACCACAAATTGTATAGGCGCTAAGATTGCCTGGACCATTGTCCATTTAGACTTATCTCGGCGATTTTTTTGCTCTGGCGTATAAAGCCGCGTAGCGCGCATCTCCCCAGGCATAATGTCCCCCATCTTTAAACCTTCAGGTTAGTTTGTCTGCAACCACGAGAGTAAATGAGAAGTAAAAAGTGTCAACTAATATTTACACTTTTCGTTAATTTTTCCTATTTTTCTTTTAAAGAGCGGCCTTTAGAGCATACTAAATTCACTATAATAAGCTGATTTCAATACATAATTCACTGGATTCACATGAAACTTAATATAAAAGGGAGAGGTTTGATCAAAAACAAGATCAAAAGTGTCAATATTCTTTGACAATGTACCAAAATTAAAGGATAATTAGCTGTGATAAAAACAAATATAAGAAGAATGACTGCAACTGAGGAAAGAATTGAAGAATCACTACGGTAATGGAATCATTCTACCCACTGATTTTAAGTTAAACTGGACCTTATTTAGGCAAGAAAACAGAGGGCCATTGTAGTTCCTCTGCCCTCGTGAGCGAGAGATATAGGATTAAATAAAATGCACTCGACTCAAGAGTCAAAAAAAATGGAAAATCTGTCTATAGTTAATCCGTTGGTTCTTGACACCCTGGAAAAACTTATTGGTAGGAAGAAAAAGACCGTGAAGATCAGTTTTGAGTCTGATTTAAAGCAAATTTATTCAACAGTGACCTCCCAATCTATCCAAGCCGGAGAAGTTCTAATAAAAAATTTACTAGACTTTGGACGTTCAATAGAGCTGATCTTAGACTCCTACTTCCCTATTGTAGCAGAGAAACTGGGTGATCACTGGGTATCGGACAAATTGACTTTTGCTGAGGTAACATTAGCTCTTGCGAATTTACAGTTGCTGAACGCAAGATTTGAACCTTTTTACCTCTCTGCTTTGCATCCTACTCAGAAAGGAGGAAGGGTCCTGGTANTAGTACCAAAAGGTGAAAATCATACATTNGGACCTATCTCTGTTACTAGAAAATTCCGCAGTATGGGCACTCANTCTATATTAGCTCTCGATTATCAAANGATTGAACTTGAAAAAGTTCTCTTGGAAAACACATTTGACCTAATNGGGATATCTNCGGGTAATAATTTTATGACTCAGAAAATCAATGGACTAGTAGATTTTTTTAAGACCAGGGTCGAAAAAGTAACCCCAGTAGTGTTGGGAGGAAATCTAGTTAACACCTACAAAAAAACCAATGAAACTTTGAAGGTTGATTTGATTTCGAAAGATCCAGAATTTGCTTTGGATGAAATGGGGATAGAGCATTTAAAGCAAAACTAATGTGTAGGGACCAAGAGAAAGAATTAATTTTGGCAATTATAGAGTTACTGAGTTGAAACAAGTTGAATTGAAAACTCCGGAAGCAAGTTCGAAAATGATGGGTGAGCAGGAAAAGTTTACTGAGCTGATTCAAAATTTGGGTGACATAAATATCGTGATTGATTCTTCTGGATTTATTCTGCAAATAAATAAAGCTGCTGATAGTTCGCTTCCCAATCTTAATAACTGGGCTAATAAACACATAAATAATTTTCTCACTATAGAAAGCAAAGAAAAATTTGATGCTCAACTAACGTCACTTTCAGACATTAGTCGAATCGTAACAAGATCCTTCGAGTTAAATCATATTTCTAATGAAACTGGTGAATTTCCGGTACGCTACAAAGGTTTTAAATTAAATGGAACTGATAACCTATTATTGGTTGGTAATGATCTTACGCCTGTGGCAGAAATACAGAAAAAATTTGTAAACTCCCAACTTGCGTTAGAAAGAGAATACACTAAATACAGAAGTTACGAAACTAAATACAAGGTCTTGGTCGATTTTACAACAGATCCCATAATTTTAGTTGATGGTTTTAAAGGCCTAATAGTAGATGCAAATCCGTCTGGGCACCAAATGTTTTGCTTAAAAAAGGGGAAACTTATAGGGCAGCAACTTGAAAAGCTTGTGTATTGGGACAGAACTGACAAAATTTTGGAAGTGTTAAAGGCAGACGCCCTGACAAATAGTACCCGAGTGTTACCCCTAAAAGTCAATAAAAATTCTGTGAAAGTAAGAATAGTGCCTGCGGTATTTAGAGCGGAGAATGAATTGTGCCTGATGCTTAAACTTACTCCAATCAAGGAAAGTATTTCCCCTACGGGTGAATTTTCAGAACTCCTAAAAAAATACTATGAAAATACCAGAGATAGCATCGTTTTCACTGACAAATCTGGAATAATCAAATATATCAACAATAGTTTTCTTGCCTTGTGTAATTCAGGAAGTGATCAGCTGGTATTGGGAAGATCGTTCTCTGATTTTCTTGGACGGGGAATTGTTGACTTAAAAGTCTTAATCGATACTGCATTGGCAAATGGAACTACAGTACCATTTACCACGCAATTTGTTTCAACTTATGACATCAAAATAAATGTTGAGATAACGGCAACTAAAGCATTTAATGAGTATGGAACTTTTGTGTGCTTTCAAATTCGATATGGCTCTAGCTCAAGGAAACAAGATGCAAATGAAATAGTAGTAAACGAACAAGCCACGCAGAAAATTATGAAATTGGTCGGGTCGGCTCCATTAAAAGAATTGGTGGCTGACACTAATGATATAGTTGAAAAAATATGTATAGAAACAGCTTTAAAAATGACAAAGAATAATAGAGTTGCAACAGCTGAAATGCTTAATCTTTCTCGTCAGAGCCTATATGTAAAACTAAGAAAATACAGTTTGCTTTAGCTCTTCTATGATTTTCTGCAAACTAATAGGAGCTTTGGAGAGCCTGAATATATGACAACTGATTCCAAGCTACCAGAAAGAACCTTTCCCTCTTTTTCTGCCATGTTGGCGCTCATTAAGCCAGTGACATGGTTTCCACCAATGTGGGCTTTCCTTTGCGGTGCGGTTTCAAGCTCAAATTTATCAATTAATACCTTATTGATCACTCTTATTGGACTCCTGCTATCAGGCCCTATAATTTGTGGAATGAGCCAAGCTGTAAACGATTGGTATGATAAAGAAGTCGATTCAATTAATGAACCTAACCGTCCAATTCCATCTGGGAAAATTCCTGGTAACTGGGGATTATGGATTGCAATTTCAATGTCTATTGTTGGAGGTATCATAAGTTGGTTTCTTGGAACCTGGGGGTTTTATGCTACCATGTTAGCCATAGTCTGTGCATGGGCATACTCTGCTGAACCAATTAGACTGAAGCGATCGGGCATTATAGGTCCTGGCGTAGTTGCTCTCTGTTATGAAGGATTACCTTGGTTTACTGGGGTAGCAATTTTAACATCTGGACTTCCGCCAGCGGATATTATTTTTGTAGCAGCTATTTATGCATTTGGCGCTTTTGGAATTATGACATTAAACGACTTTAAAGCTATCGAGGGCGATGCGAAGATGGGGATAAGATCACTACCTGTCGTATTAGGCCTACAAGCTGCAGGGTTTGTAGCTTGTTCTGTCATGGTCTTAGCTCAGATGGTAATTATCATCTTCTTTTTTTACATCAATATGCCCGGTTTCTCAGCGGCAATTTGTGCTCTCTTAATTTTACAAACTCTAGCCATGTTTAAAATGATGAAGAACCCTAAAGAATTAGTGCCCTGGTATAATGGAACTGGGGTCTTGCTTTATGTATCCGGCATGATGATAGCAGCTATTGGATTAGGTTTTTTTAGGTAGCTTACAATGACTTTCTCTTGGCTAAGCATTATAAGATTGGGTCTTGTTCAAATGGCTTTAGGATCTATTATTGCGATAGCTGCCTCTACATTTAATCGAGTCATGGTAGTAGAATTATCACTTTTGCAAGTGGTACCTGGATTGCTTCTTGCGCTNCATTATTTTGTACAAATTACTCGCCCAAACTGGGGGTTTTTGTCCGACCGAGGTGGAAACCGCACTTTCTGGATTATGACAGGAATTTGTATACTTGGCATTGGCTCAATTTTGGCCTGTTTTGGGATAAAATATTTTCCCAGTAATTACTATATTGGCAGTATAATCTCTATAATAGCTTATTGTCTAATTGGCTTAGGTGTGGGAGCCTCTGGAACATCTTTATTAGCTTTAATAGCAACTAATACCCGCGACAACCGAAAAGCTGCTGCTGCAACCATTACCTGGATAATGATGATTTTTGGTGCAGCAATTACAGCTATTATAGTCGGAAAAATCATCGATCCCTATTCGATTACGAAATTAATCAAAATAGTTACGTTCCTAAGTATATTTTGGTTTATGGTTTCTGGAATAGCACTATACAAAATGGAAAATAAAGGGCCAAACAAAATAAACATTGAAATCGCCGCCACTCAGACAAAAGATTCCTTTTTAACTGGACTCAAACAAGTTTTGTCAGAAAAAAATACTCGCTGGTTTACTATTTTTGTCTTCCTATCGATGACTGCTTACTTCATGCAAGAGCCAATTTTGGAGCCTTACGCTGGTATAGTATTCCAGTTCACTGTGGGTGAATCCACTCAGTTAACTGGCTACCATCAAGGAGGCATTCTGCTTGGGATGTTATTAGTCGGAATACTAGTGTCAGGATTAAAGTTTGGTTCATTAAGGTTCTGGGTGCTTTTTGGATGTGCTGGTTCGGGTTTAACTTTAATATTAATAGCTCTTCTTGGCCAAACCATGGCAGGGAAACATGGCTTGATGATTTCTATTGCTTTATTAGGGTTTTTTAACGGTAATTTTGCTGTTGGAGCCATAGGTTCTATGATGCAGCTGGCAGGAATTGGAAGAGAAAATAGAGTAGGAACAAGAATGGGGCTTTGGGGTGCAGGTCAGGCAATAGCTGCCGGTAATGCGATGATTTTTTCAACCCTCTTTGTTGATATTCTTCAAAAAATTACCAAAAATGCAGCTAGTTCTTATGGTATAATTTTTATAATTGAGGGGATTTTATTCTTGGCAGCGGCTATGCTTGCCACTAAACTAATCGCTAGGCCAAACGAAACTTCTGAATTTTCTTGTGGTGAATAAAAATGATATACGACGTTGTGATTATTGGAGGAGGACCGTCCGGAGCTACTGCAGCAATAGAACTAGCAACATTGAATCGGAGAGTGGCCCTTATTGACAGGGATGGAAGGATCAAACCCTGTGGAGGTGCAGTACCACCAAGGTTAATAAAGGACTTTGAAATACCCGACCGCCAAATTGTAGCAAAAATTAAAACAGCTCGAATGATCTCACCAACTGCACGAACGGTAGATATCCCTATTGAGAACGGATACGTTGGAATGGTTGAGAGAGAAAACTTTGACGAGTTCCTTAGAGCCCGAGCAAAAAAGGCTGGAGCGCATCGTTTTACCGGAACTTTTCTACGTATAACTAGAGATTCACAAAAAAACTTGGCTAATGTTGTTTTTAGAGAGAAAACTACACGAAAAGAAGTTACTTTAGAAACTAAACTAATTATTGGAGCTGATGGAGCCCGTTCCGATGTTGCTAGAGCTGAAATCCCTGGAGGGAAAACAATACCATACGTAATAGCATATCATGAAATTATTGAGGCTCCAGAGAATGGTCTCTATGATCCTGATCGATGTGATGTGATTTACAATGGAAATATCTCTCCAGACTTTTATGGATGGATTTTCCCCCACGGAAAATCAGCAAGTGTGGGAATGGGGACAAAGGAAAATGGGTTTGACCTAAAAGCTGCCACGGCAAGAATCAGAGCAGATTCAGGGTTAGATCACTGTAGAACCATTAGAAAAGAAGGAGCTCCAATACCTTTGAAACCACTCGAGAAATGGGACAATGGAAAAGACCTAGTGTTGGCTGGTGATGCCGCGGGGGTTGTTGCTCCTTCATCTGGAGAGGGAATTTACTACGCCATGATAGGGGGGCAAGAAGCAGCCCTGGCTACCCATAGCTGTCTACTATCTGAAAACTCTAAGGATTTACAATTAGCTCGTAAAAGATTTATGTCAGAGCACAAAACTGTGTTCCGGGTTCTTGAAGCCATGCAAAATGCTTACTATAAATCTGACGATAGAAGGGAGCGTTTTGTTAGTTTGTGCAAAGACGTTGATGTTCAAAGGTTGACTTTTGAGTCATATATGCATAAGAAATTGGTCACGAAAAGGCCTTTGGCTCATTTAAAAATTATGGTTAAGAATCTTTTACATTTGTCAGGTTTAGTTAGAGCCACGACATGACCGAGGTTATCGCGGCATGGCAAAATAATAGCCTAGTACCAATAGAAAAACTTCAAGTACATAAACTTGGCTTGAAGCACCCAGCAGTGTCTGTTTTTGTTAAACAGAAAGACAATATACTTATCCAACAGCGTGCATCTATAAAATATCATAGCCCGGAACTCTGGGCGAACACAGTCTGTACTCACCCACACTGGGGAGAAAATCCTGAAATCTGTGCAAATAGAAGGCTTTCAGAGGAACTAGGTATAGGTAAATTGGATTTGCAATTTCGAGGTGAATTAGAATACCGGGCAGAAGTAGGAAATGGACTTATCGAACATGAGGTGGTAAGAATCTTTGTATCAGATTTATCTCCAGATCTTGATTTGTATATAAGTCCAAATTCCGAGGAAGTAAAATCGGTTAAGTGGACAAGCATTTCTGAAGTTAAAGAAGAAATGAAACGCTACCCTCAGAAATTCACTGAATGGTTTAAGATTTATATGAACCAGCACTCAGAAAATATTTTTCATAAGGTTCTATAAAGATCCATTTTTTCAAGCAGATTTATTGTTTTTTCGTTTAAATTTGCCTACAGACACCCCAAGTAGGTCAAGCACTTTTTCTACAATGTCTTGAGAGTCCAAACCAGCTGCCTGGTACATTTCCTTCGGGGAAGCCTGATCAACAAATTTGTCTTTAAGGAACATAGCCCTAAATTTAAGATCACCATCTAATAGACCATTCTCCGTTAAAAATTGAGCCACGTGTGAACCAAAACCACCTATTGCTCCTTCTTCAATAGTTACCAATACCGAGTGATTAACCGCTAAGTCCTTTAGCATTTTTGTATCTAAGGGCTTCGCAAACCTAGCATCAGCGATCGTTAAGCTGATTCCAGATTTTTCTAACAATGTAGACGCATCACGGACCTCCCCCAAATGTGCTCCAAAATTGAGAATAGCTACGCCACTAGTCCCTTCTTGAATCATTCTACCTTTACCAATTTCAATTGGCACTCCTGATTCGGGAAGTTCAATCCCTTCACCTTCCCCACGTGGATATCTAAAGGCTATAGGCCCAGAATCGTATTCAGCTGCGGTAGCAACCATGTTCATAAGCTCTACCTCATCGGCGGCAGCCATTACAACAAATCCTGGTAAATTTGCTAAATATGCAATATCAAACGAGCCTGCGTGTGTGGCACCGTCAGCACCAACTAGTCCGGCTCGATCTATGGCAAAACGTACTGGTAAACCTTGGAGGGCAATATCATGCACAATCTGATCATAACCTCTTTGCAAAAAGGTTGAATATATAGCACAAAAAGGCTTCAACCCCCCTGCAGCCATACCACCAGCAAAAGTTACAGCGTGCTGTTCAGCAATGCCTACATCAAAGACCCTCTCTGGAAAGGTTTCTTGCATAATATTTAAACCTGTACCCGATGGCATCGCAGCTGTGATAGCCACAATCCGGTGATCGTTTTTGGCCTGATTTACTAATTCCTTTCCAAAAACACCGGTATAAGAAGGGGCGTTTGGTTTGGATTTCTTTTGTTCTCCAGAAGCTATATCAAATTTTGCTACACCATGATACTTGTCTGAGGAAGTCTCAGCTGGCTCATAGCCTTTTCCTTTTTTTGTTACGCAATGAATTAATGTAGGGCCAGAGGCTCTTGCCTTTACAGCTCTTAGCACTGGCAACAATTGATCAAGATCGTGACCATTTATTGGTCCCAAATAAGAAAACCCCAATTCTTCAAAAAAAGTTCCCCCAGAAGCCATACCAGTAATTAGACTCTTAGCTCTTCGAGCCCCTTCCTGTATTGGGCTAGGTAAGTTCTTCGCCAAACCTTCTGCTAATTTTGTCAGGCTATAAAATTCATTATTCGCATAAAGACTGGATAGATATTTCGACATTGCACCTGCCGGTGGTGCTATAGACATTTCATTATCATTCAAAATCACGAAAAGTCGCCGACCCTCTGAGCCTGCGTTGTTTAATCCTTCGTATGCCATACCTGCACTTATAGATCCATCTCCAATCACGGCTATAGCATCGCCAACCGGTGCTCCCAGTTCCCTGGCCACTGTAAATCCTAAAGCTGCTGAGATAGACGTTGAGGAATGTGCCGCTCCAAAAGGATCGTATTCGCTCTCGGACCTCTTAGTAAAACCAGAAAGACCTTCTTTCTGCCTCAAGGTTCTCATTCTATTTCGTCTTCCAGTAAGTATTTTATGCGGGTAACACTGGTGGCTTACGTCCCAAATTAAGCGATCATGCGGAGTATTAAAAACAGCATGTAACGCAACTGTCAGTTCAACCACCCCTAAACTGGAGCCCAAATGTCCACCCGTTTCTGAAACAATGGATATTGTCTCAGCTCTTAACTCCCGAGCTAAGCTAGCCAGTTGGCTGTCTGATAACTGCCTTAGATCAGAAGGTAGATCAACTTGGTCTATAATTGGAGAATTTACCATAATTGGTCCTTAAAAAAACAGTGCTGAAGAGCTTTGTGAAAAAAATACTCTCCACCACTGTTTAATTATGCACTCTTTATACCGGTGAGACTAAGCGGTCATAAGCCGCATAGAGCTTTCCTCCAGTATAGTATGCACAAATTTTCTCTTCCTCAAGCATGGTAACTTCCTTCTTCTTTTTATTGGAAGGTACCTTTGGGAAATGCTTGCCATATAGAGCATGAACATCCACAGATTTTGGATTGATTTTTGACAAAGGCATTGGTAACAGTCTGCTAGAACCATCTGTGAGTTTAATTTCAAGATATCGAACAAGCTGTTCAGGAACGTCTATCCACATGTCTGTCACTGTGCCTACTGCAATCTTATCGGCAGATAGCACGCTCATACCTCTCGGATCACGACCTGCCGAAACTTCAAATCCTTTTAGATCTGACATAGGACGTATTTTTGAGTGTCCGTGTGCATCTAGCTCCGGAACGTCTCTCCGTTCTGCCCAAGCAGCAGCTCCAACTCCGTCATCCATGGGATCGCCGGTAGGAGA
This sequence comes from Paracoccaceae bacterium, assembly GCA_002699695.2. Lineage (GTDB taxonomy): Bacteria > Pseudomonadota > Alphaproteobacteria > Rhodobacterales > Rhodobacteraceae > CACIIZ01. The sequence continues at coordinate 32,590 of PACC02000015.1, forward strand.
TAGGGGTGATCCATTGGCAACATTTGTTACCTCCAAATTAAGTTTCCTAGTATCACCCTTTCCATTCGGTACTGTCACCTCCCCACGACCATGGGGCAATTTGAATGTCTTTGGATTAGTAGGCGGATATGGTCCTTGGCTAAAAGCAGTATCACCAGTCTCGGTTTCCAGAGGGAATCCTTCCCGGTTATTCTCTTTTTGCAAGTATATGACCAGGCCTATGAAGAATGCCCAAAACAAATATAGGCACAACTGGGCTAGGTCAAAATTTGAGAAAAATAGTTCCATTATTTTTTACTCCTTAATTAGAGATGATTCAGGTACAGAATACGGTACTTCTGTAGCAAAACCGTGTTCGATTGCCCAATATCGCCAATCATCTACAACTGTACCAGTAAGAATTATTCCAATCCCACCAGTTATTGGAACCAATACTGCGAACCACCATGCCCATCTGTGGATACCTTCCATCGAAGCATTGAAACCCATGGTCCATCTCCAGAAAAGAGCCGCACGTTCTGATGCGGTTCCCCGGTCATAAATTTGCTCCAGTTCCCGGTCACCACCTAACCTAGATACTGCCAGGATTGTAGCTCCATGCATTGCAAAGAGTAATGCAGACCCGTATAAAAAAGCTATACAAAGCGCATGAAATGGATTGTAAAACAAGTTTCCGTAGTTCAAAGAAAAATAATTGGTCCAATCCAAATGAGGAAATATTCCATAAGGCACCATTTCTGACCAAGAACCCATTGCAAGCGGCCTAAATAGGCCTAAACAAAGGAACAACCATATGGCTGCGGCAAAAGCCCAGCAGACATGTTTACCCATACCTAATTCATGAGCTCTAAGATAAGAACGTACCCACCAGCTTAACACCGATAAAAGAAGACACATGCTTGCTATCATATATAGGCCACCCTCATTTAGTGGCGGAAAGGATAACCCGTGTTTTTCCAAAGGTGGATCAAGGGACAACCAGAACAGCCTTTGGAAAAATTCAGCGAAGTTATAGCCTACACTCTGTAGCATTCCAAATCCTACAATCATAAACCAAACCGCGAACAAATATATGGAAACCACCCCAAACATTCCCAAATGGATCGGTCCTAGTTGGGCATTTCCTAATCTACCTACTAGAGTATTATTACTAGTGGATTCTGTTCTCTCGTTAGTCAGAACACCCCGCTCATCAATCCCCAACTCAGGGGGACCCTTCACCTGTACTTGAGTGAAAATATTTTGATATTCTGCCATCTCTAACCTCCAGCACTAAAAGTTGTTAAACGTGGCCACCATTCCCACCAGTCTATCCAACTTGATCCTTCAGGCCATATCCAAGCTGGACCCGAAATTAAAATGCATATTGCTGACCAAAATGCTGCATTTACCGCTAGTAATAAACCTAATCTATGAATACCAAGTGTCCCAATAGAATAACCTATGAAATCCCTGAAATACGTATCCTCATGATCAGGTGTTTTAGCTTCCTCCCCTTTCTCAGGGTTAGCAGCAGACAATATTAAGCCACCATGTAAGGATAGAGCTAAAGCAGTGGTAAAAAATAGGCTGACTGCCAACATATGAACTGGGTTATAATGGAAATTCCCGTACTGGTATCCGGTATAAGAAACCCAGTCTAGGTGGGAAAATATACCATATGGGAACGCGTGCCCCCAGGCGCCCATCAATATTGGTCTAATCACGACCAACGAGGTGTACGCAAATATGGCCACACCAAACGCAGCTGGTATATGAAATCCTATACCTAATTTTCTGCAAATCTCAACCTCCCGTAATAGCCAGGCTATAAAAGCACCATGCGCACATATTGTGATTATCTGCCATAAACCACCATCATGGAGCGGAGCAAAACTAAGTCCATATTCTATGGCTGGGGGGTTAATACTTATAAGGAAAGGATTCCATGTTCCCTGTTGGGCCGCTCCCCATAAAATTAGTAGGGTGCCTAATGATGCAAAAAAAACTGTCATTAGACCAAAAAAGCCGACATAAAATGGCCCCACCCAAAAATCAAATAGATCACGACCTATGAGGGTGCCTCCGGGAACACGATACTTTCTCTCAAAACTGAGTAATGCCATCTCGTGACCTCCTAATTAAAATTCTTTGTTTTCATATTTACACTCAATTCAAAAACCGTTATTTGCCGTGGGCGGGTTAGTTTGGGGGGAAGCCCGCCCACGGCGTTGCTTAATTGGTTTTAGTTGGTGATAGCTTAGCCACCTGCAGCTTGTGCAAACCAATTAAAGTGAGGTGTACTTAGCAACACTAAATGAATTAGTGATGCTAATAAAAAGAGAAATACACCCTGAGCCACGAATACTCTTCGTGGGTCAAAAATCAGCCATATTTTGTAAAATTGACTCATGTTATTTCTCCTCTAACCACCAAACGAAGTGAACCAAGGACGCCAGATCCATGTTGCAATATGAGCAAGGACACACATTAATGTGAAAGTCCAAAGACCGCTCATATATACACTATGAAGCTCTTGTGCTTGATCTTCTGTTAAACCTGACAAAGACAGGTCATTATTTCCAGCCATGTTAAATCCTCCGGATTGTTTCGACTGATCC
>PACC02000099.1 GCA_002699695.2 Paracoccaceae bacterium
AGTGTGCATTATTATGGGTGAAACATTGTGGCAAAGTTTTCCTGGATTATATTCTTAGGCCTTTTGTATGTGAACCAAACACATGCTGACGCCACAAATGCCTGGGAAAATGCTTCACCCTCCGTGGTTTCCATCGCTCCGACATGGCCAGGCTATAACAAGCCAGGTTTTGGCTCACCACCAGGAACAGCACCAGAAGGTACAGGAATTGTCTTGTCCGAGGATGGGCATATCTTAACAGCTTCGCACGTAATAAAAAAAGCTAAACAAATTACAATTAGAGATATTTCAGGCCTGGAATTCGAAGCCCATTTACTTTTTGATCACCCCAAAACTGACTTGGCAATAATAAAAGCTGAAATAAATATTAAGCCAATTATGTTAGCCATGAAACCTCCAAAGATTGGTAGTGAAACATGTTTAATTAGTAATTCATTTGGGTTAAATTTGAGTATAACATGTGGGGTCATCTCAGCGATTGGAAGAAAAAACGTAGGGTTTAATCAAATTGAAGACTTTATTCAAACTGATGCTGCATCAAATCCTGGATCCTCAGGAGGGGCATTAATAGACTCAGAAGGAGCCCTAATTGGCATGATGAGTGGGATCTTTACCAAGAATACTGACACAAATACAGGCGTCAATTTTGCTATATCATTAGACCTAATAAAAAAGACTATTCCTTGGTTGAGTAATTAGAATGCGATTTTTATTACAATGTATTCTTATTTTAATTTATTCAATAGCCACTAACCTGTGTGCCGAAACACAAGATAGTAAATTATTGGCATCAATTAAAAACTACAAAAGTTTTTTTTCCAATACATGCAGCAAAATTCTCGAAAATTCTAAACTCCAAGGGGAAATTTCAGGATGGAGTAAACAATACCAAGATAAAAAAGAAATACGTTTTCTTGATGCAACACTAGATCAAGAGGTGCATATAAGAATTGTTAATCGCACCCGACCCTCAAAAACCTTTAGATATACTTTTTATAGAAATATTCACCCCAAGCTTTTTTTAGCAACAGATGAAAACTGTAAGATTAGTATTGCGCGACTAATCGAACGCAATAAAAATAATAGCATTAATTCAATTTCTACGCTTTCAAAAAATCTGCACAAAGTTCAGACGATTGAACTATTAAATCCTAAGGTACCAGCTATAACGCCAACAGATGGAGTAAAAGTTGCGCTCGTCGACACGGGGATAAATTATTTATTACCAGAAATAACAAAAAACATAGCAAGAAAAACCCCCACCCAGATTCTAGGTTATGATTTTGAAGATGGGGACCAACTCCCCTTTGATGTTGACTTTGTAGGATCCCCTTTTTTTCCAAGGCATCATGGAACAAGTGTAGCGAGTATCCTAATTAAAGAAGCGCCTTTTGTACAGATTGTGCCTTATAGGTTTTCAAGAAAAAATCCTTGTTCTTTCAAAGATATATTAGAGGATATAGCTAAATTAGATATAAAGGTTGTACTAATACCAATGGGATCGAAAAACTATAAAACCTGGAAATGTTTTCATGAAACAGCAACAATAAACAAAGAAATTTTGTTTATTGTTTCAGCTGGCAATAGTAATATCAATATTGATACAGAACAAATCTTTCCAGCGAGCTTAAAGTTAAAAAATATCATAGTCGTCTCCTCCTCCACAATCTTTGGAAATCTAGCCAAGGGATCAAATTTTGGTCCAAAGACTGTTGATTTACTTGTTCATGCAGAAAAATTAAGGGTTCTTGACCATCGTGGCGTCAAGTCTATTGCATCTGGCTCAAGCTTCGCAGTTCCTAGAATAGGTGCTATGATAGCTAGATTTTTGACTTTTAACCCAGAATCTAAAATTGGAGAACTTATAAAAATGCTTGAGAATCGGGCAGTTCCTATTGAAACAAATCTAGTGAAATTAGGTTGGATTCCAGACCCTTTAGATGATTATCTGTTTCACAAAGATTCAAAATGATTTTCTAGAAATTCAAATGCTTGATGGTAAGCATTTGGGTTATTTTTCCTTAAGATTTCTAGGGATTTTTTGGCAAAATTTTGGTCTTTTGAAAAAGCAGCGGCCTGTATAGACATTCTTAAAACAAGAGGGTCGTCTTGCACAAATGTCAACAAATGATCTAAAACCTTTACTTGCTTCTCATAGGATCTTTTAAATTGTAAGGCAATGGCCAATGATAACAAGCTTGTCGGACTATTCGGATCAAGTTCCACACTTTTTTCTAAAAAAGTTATAGACTCATCAAATGATCCCAGTGTTCCAAAAACTTGCCCAGCCATATCAAATAAGGTCTTATTGTTTGCCTTGTCGCAATTATACTTTACTTCACTTAACAATAATGCGGAAGGTTGTTGATCCAATTTGGTGATATCTGATAGTAATTGAGTGCATAATTTGAAGGCTTTGCCTCGATCTAAGAATTCTTTCTTAGAAACTAAACTTTCGGCAATAACTTCGTTGAGTATATCAACTGGAACTGACTCATTATATAAACCACTACCAGAAGCTAAAATTCCCACTAAATCTCCGGAAGAATTGATAAGTGCTCCTCCACTAATGCCTGGCAAATTTCTTATTGTCGAATGTATTCTGGCTTGTTTCATGTTTTCAGGTGGCAATGAAATTAAATTACCTCTAGGAAAAATTCTAACCTTTCCTCTACCAACTCCATAGGCAATACCGTGGAGATCATCCATATTTCTGGGCGGAATAAGGTGGTTTACTAATGTCTCTGGACTTTCATTAAGGCTCAATATTACAAGGTCAGATTTATGTCCATTTGGGAGTACATAAGCTACTACAAATGATCCATCACTCTTCATAAGATGAATAGAAAGATTGTCCTCCACAACGTGTTTATTCGTGACATAAAAATCATCCCCAAGAGATACTGCGCTAGCCGTCACATCTCCAGCCCTCACTATGTGAACTTTATCAATCCAGTTACAAACAACTAAATCTTTGGAACAAGAATTAATTAATGTTGGAAACAAAAATGATATCAAAAAAAAAGTGATAATAGTCAGTATTTTTCTATTATGTTCCAGAAAAAATTCCCCTTTGATTAGGATGAATATAAAAATTAGTCCCTTTTCCCATTCATATCTATCTGGAAACAGTCCAGCATATCAGTCACCCCCTCTAAATCGATAGCCAGACCATAGATATATCTATCAGGTCTGACCAATGTAGCGTTAACATTTATACAGTCAAACCATTTTTCCACTGCTTTACTCGCTTTTAGTATAGTAATATCCCAATTCTTAACTATTTGTAGAGACCTTCTAAGAAGGTTTGTTTTTAGACCTAGTCTTTCAAACAAAATCAGCTTGTACAAAGCGTTATCATCGGAAAGAATATGAACCTCGTCAAAAAATTGTGGTGAAATCTGTCCAAGCGGAGGATCTCCCTCCATCCAAACTCCTGAACCCAATTGTGGTTTCGGAAAATCAAAGACATTCTTCTGTTCTATGCTTTCTTGTTTAAAATAATTGGCAATTAATTTGGGGTCACCAGATTTGATTATTTTTCCACAACTAACTGCTAAATCTATAAATTCCCTGACGTGTGATTTTCTTTCCTGCACATATGAATCAATTATACTTTTGTTAGCCTTACCTTCTACTACCCAACCCAACCGCCAAGCTAAAGAGCTTGCATCCCTAATGCCTGCACAGAGCCCCTGCCCTAAAAAAGGAGGTGATTGATGTGCACTATCCCCGGCCAAAATCATATGACTATTTTTCCACGCTGTTTTAATAATAGAATGAAAAGTATAAATTTGTGCTCGCTCTATGACAGCATCTCCAGGGCCAAGCCACGGCTTCAAAATTGACCAAATAAATTTCTCACTGGTAACCTCTTCTATATTATCATCTGGTAAAACCATTATTTCCCACCTTCGTCTCGAAGAATTGATATAGCAGCGAGTCATGGGTCTTTGTGGATTACAGTGTTGGATCGTGTAATCAGGAAGACTAGCAGCTCTAGGGGAATCCTTGCTAACTATAAGATCAATCACCAACCATTTTTCATCTAAACCTAAATCCTCAACTTTTGCGGCCATACTTTTGCTTACTAAGGACTTTGCTCCATCACAGCCGATGATCCAATTACTCTCATAGTACCTTTCATCATTATTTAAATCAGTTTTTGTAATTACTTGTGTTTTCAATTCAGTATTACGAACACTAGTAACATTTTCTCCCAATCTAATAGTTACGTTGGGGTGGCTTTGCAGACTATCCCTTAAAATTTTTTCCAAGTCTGGTTGAAAAAAATACCAATTGTTTTCCCAACCTTGCTCTCCTACACCTTCAACACCTTTTCTAATTAGGAGAGTCTCATTCCTTTCTCCCACAAAATGCATACCTTTATGAGTAGAGCGTGCAATTTTTTTTATTTGAGTGGCCAAGCCTGCATTTTGGAAAACCCTCATGACTTCTCCATCAAAATGGATAGCCCTAGGTGATGAATGTATTTCTTTAGCTTTCTCTAAAACCAAAACAGTTAAATCGAAATTTGCTAGAAGCTTTGCCGTTATTGCTCCTACTGGACCTAAACCGACAATAATTATATCATATGCAGCATCATTATCAGACATTATGTGCAATTATTTCATCATTATAAATAAGAAAATGAATCTTAAACTTCCTCTGCTAAAGTATCAGGAACTAGCTTGCCATAGGCATTAACGTACCTTCCTTCGTCCGTTATACTAGCCATATCGCAGAAGATTTCCACCCTATGTCCATCAGGATCCAAGACATAAAAACTTTCATTCTCTCCCCAACTTCCATCGCCCTCTTTGTGAAAGGAGCTATGAATCACAGGACCCCTAACAATCTTTAAATTCATCGTATGGGCTCTGGAAAGATGGCTAAGAAAGCTATCTCGGTTGGGACACTCAAAAGCAAAGTGATGAATCCCTGCTGGAGATTCTACTAAGGACTTTTTAACATAATTTCTCTTAGGATCATGTGTTAGGACAAGGTCATGGTGTCTGTTGTTCAGCCTCAAAAAGGCCATTTCGAATGGAATACTCTTGTGCTCCCCCGCACGATGCCGTTCAGACAGCTTCATACCAAGAAAATCTCTATAAAACACTAATGATTCATCAACGTCACTAACCTCTAGAGATACATGTTGACACCTTATGGCTTTTAATTTTGTGGGTACATTATCTAATTTCATTTGTTCACCAAACTTTTTAAAAAATCTTTCAGTATAGAGCTCTAACTAATACAAGTGTTATACTAGGGAATAGAAACAAGAGTACTACCCTTAAAAAATCGCTAAGTAGAAAAGGTAATACTCCTCTAAAAGTGTCCGATATTGGAACATCTTTGGCGATTTTATTAATAATGAACACATTTAAACCGACAGGAGGAGTTATCAAACCTACTTCAACGACAATTAAGGTTAGTATTCCAAACCAGATAGCAGTTTCTTCAACAGACATTCCAAAGTCAAGTTGAACTATTATTGGGAAAAAAACAGGGATAGTTAATAAAATCATTGCCAAGCTATCCATCAGGCAACCTAGTAACACATAAATGACTAAAATTATGGCAACAATCGTAAAAGGTGAAAAATTATACTCTATTACTGATTCTGCTAACAAATTAGTTATCCTAGTCAAAGCAATAAAGGAATTAAAGAATTCAGCACCTAGCAATATCACAAAAATCATAGCCGCCGTCACTGCTGTTTCTTGTATTACCTCAATTAAATCAAAGAAGGAAAAACCTTTACTAAAAGCAGCCATGATTCCAGTTCCAGCTGCTCCAATCGCAGCTCCTTCAGTAGGAGTAAACCAACCAAGATATATCCCTCCAATAACTAACAAGAAAATAAGAACTACTTGCCAAATATCCTTAAATAAAATCACCCGTGTTTTCCAGTCAACAAACATCTTCCTGGGACCAGAATCCGGAAAAATTCTTACAAAAACTGCAATAGCAATAATATACCCAATAGCAGCAAGGATCCCCGGGATAAAGGCAGCTAAAAACATTTTAGCGATATTTTGTTCAGTAAGGATTGAATATATTATTAAGATTACTGATGGTGGAATGAGAATTCCTAGGGTTCCACCAGCGGCTAAAGCTCCAGTACTGAGTGACCCTGAGTATCCCATTTTTCTTAATTCAGGTAAGGCCACTTTACCCATTGTTGCTGCTGTAGCCAATGAAGACCCACAAATAGCTCCAAAGCCAGCGCACGCCCCAACTGCAGCCATCGCTACACCTCCCCTGCGATGACCCAAACAAGCACCCGTGAACCTAAATAAAGCACTGCTCATGCCCGCTTTGGCAGCAAAATTACCCATTAATAAGAAAAGTGGAATTACACTCAGGGAATAATTTGAGAAAAGATGCCAGGCACTCGTTTTGACCTGTGACATTATAGGTAACCAACCAGCTATTAAAGCTGTTCCACAGCCACCGACAAATAGCATGGATAATCCAATAGGTACCCGGAGAGTCAACAATAGAAATAAAAAAGGAAAAGCCAAAATTCCTAAGCTTATGCGATCCATTTTTAGTTCCTTGTATCTATAGATTTAATCGAAATTATTAAAGTATAGAAACACACTAAAGATAGTAGAAAAAATGAAAATATACCTGGAACAAATGCCATCCAAACCGGCAATTTTAGCAGCATAGTTTGTTCGTTATAACGGAACATATCCCCAGCACCATAAATCATCCTCCAGGTAAAAAACAATGCAACAAAGCCAAATAACAAACAACTTAAGGCATCCAAATATTTTTTAAGCCAAATGGGAAATCTTAAGCTAAAAAAATCAACAATTACATTACCATTCTTAAGATGACATAAGGGGAGAAAAGAAAAAATGGCTATTGCACAACCCATCTCTACTAACTCAAAATCCCCCATCAAAGGAGAGGAAAAAAACATTCTGCCAAAAATAGAGAGGACACTAATACAAACTATAAAGAGCAAAACTAACCCACCGAACAAGGTCAAGAATGTTGAAATCAGAAATAAAGCGCGCCCAATTTTATCTCTTGGACGCGCTTCTGAAAAATGTTTGTTTAAACCAAAATTAATTTTCATATTTTGCGATTAGATCTCGAGCCGTTCTAACGAGCATTTCTCCGTCCATGCCCTTACTATGGGCATCTGCTATCCATTCTTTAATCAATTGATCACCAGCAGCCTTCATATCTGCCAAAGCTGCTCCTGATAGTTCATGGAATTCGCCTCCGGCATCCACGGCAAGCTTTCTGGCAGGTCCCTCAAATCCATCCCAAAGCTCTCCAGCTAATTTAGCAAGTGCCATTCCGGCATTTGCATCAATTACCTTTTTAAGATCATCACTAAGAGAATCATATTTTGCCTTATTCATTAAAAACAGAAATGGAGTTGTATAAAGACCACGATCACCACTGACCTCAGTATGCGACTTAGTCAATTCCTGCAGCTTAAAAGATGGCATTATTTCCCAAGGAACTACCATACCGTCAATCACCCCTTTTGATAAAGAGGGAGCAACTTGCGGTACAGGCATTCCTACAGGTGTTGCACCAAGTCCCTCAAGCATCTTACTTATAACACGAGTAGGTCCTCTCATCTTTAACCCTTCAAGATCATCAACAGATTTTATGAGTTTATCCTTCGTATGAATCTTACCGGGAGCATGTACATGAACAGCCAAAATCTTGTAATCCTTTAAGTCTTCCGCCCCAACCGTCTCAGCAAACTTTTGAGCAGCTTGTGATGTAGCCAAAGAGGATCCTGGTAAGAATGGTAAATCAAATACCTCCAGCCTGGGAAATCGCCCCGGAGTGTAGCCTGCTACGGTCCAGATAAGATCAACCACACCATCTCTGACCTGATCAACTAATTGAGGAGGTTTTCCACCCAGCTGCATTGCTGGATAAATCTCAATTTTTAGTTTGCCCCCCGACTCTTTCTCTATCTTATCGCCCCATGGTTTAACAAATTTGGCATTAGAATTTGCAGGCATGGGTGGAAAGGAATGAAATTTTAGCACTACCGTTTCTGCAAATAATGGGCACGCCAAAAAAATTGCAGATAGCCCTATAGTAAAAATTGTTTTAATTTTATTACGCAATGTTTCCTCCAATTTTTTAATCTATCCATAAAGATTTCGTTGGAATTTGTTTATTTATAGGTACTAGTTAAACTTTTTAGGCAATGATTAATCAAGCTTTATTTTGAAATTCGTCAACAATAGACATTAGGTTTTCTATAGAATTTGGGTCAGAAATTGATGCTATATACCTGTCCGGTCGGATAAAAAATACTTTATTCAGATAGCAAATGTAATTTTTAGAAGATAAAAGCCTTTTAACCTCCCTTACTATAGTGAATTTAGCTCCAACTGGATTGATCCATTCTGGAGTTAGTCCAATTAGCGAAATGCCTCTTTTATTAAACCTCTCAAGGATTTCAGTTTTAATTAAATGCTCGGGCTTTTCAGAGAAGATTATTATTACACTTTCATTTCTGAAGAGTTCATCCAATAAAAATTGATTTCCCTTAAGATCCTCTACCAACGGTTGAGGAAACAATCTACCAATCATTCTATTATTTTGTTTGTCACTAGTAAGCCATATTAAACCCTTGTCAAAATATGGCTTTGGCTTAAACCTCATTTGAGTGACATACTTTCTAGCAGGAGAATATAGAGATAGAACCAAGAATAAAAGCCTAATTATTAAGCCGTATAGAATATTTTTTGGTGACAATATTTTCCCCATTAGCATAGAAATCTTTATCATCTGCCAAACATGATTCTTTCTTTCAATCTCATAACTATTTAGAATTTTTCTATTATTAAACCTTATGGCATGCATTAATTTCCAACTAAGATTATGAGCATCCCTAATTCCACTATTCATTCCTTGGCCCGCAAAAGGTGGTGAAAGATGGGCTGAATCCCCTGCAAGAAAAACGTTACCCTCACTCCATCTTTCTGCCACCAATGCATTGAAGGTGTAAACACACTTTCTCCGTATCCTGGATTGTGAATCGTAACCTTTTTCACTAAGTAACTTAGTTAAAAAACTTTCACCACAGTAATCATCTTTACACTCACCCTTTCGCAATTTAAATTCATATCTTCTTATACCTCTAGGGCCTGGTAATGTAATGCAAGGTCTTTTGCTGTCACAGTAAACCTGAGTATGACGAAATTGATTTTTGCTCTCAAAAAGATCAATTATTAACCACCTTTCATTAAAACTTAACCCACTCAATCTTATTCCCAATTTTTTTCGAATAGTTGAAGTACCTCCATCACATGCAACAACATATTTTGAATTAATTTTCATAGTTTTATTTTTGAATGAAATAGAAGACGTAATAAACTGTTTTTTAACATTTATTTGCAATAAATTCGCATTAAAATAAGTGGCTATGCTATCAAAATTCGATAAATTATTACATAAAAGGCCTTCTAACTGAGGTTGATCAAACCCGTTCCTTTTGTAAAACCCATACTGCTTCTGACTTGGTTCAACTATGGCAAATGTTTTTCCACTTGGGGACAGGTAATGGGACCCATAATTCTTAGAAATTAATGGTAGAAACGAATCCACTACCCCGATCGCCTGAAGTGTTCTTAGGGACTCATCATCTATAGAGACAGCCCTAGGCTCTCTCCCAGTTGATGTATTCTTTTCGACTAAAATACAATTAATTCCATACAAACCCAAAAGGTTTGACAACACCAACCCAGTCGGACCTGCCCCAACCACTAAGATATCAGTATTTTTTATCTCCATTACTACTGATTTTACTTACACTAAAGAGAGCTTTCATTTATCACATGATTTTTAAGTAAACCAACCTCAGAAATCTCTACCTCTATATCGTCTCCCTCTTTCAAATATAAAGGTGGATCGCGCCTATCACCAACTCCTCCAGGGGTTCCTGTTACTATAACGTCACCAACTGATAGACAATTAAAGCTCGAGCAATAAGCGATAAGTCTTGGTATATCGAATATTAATTGATCCAAGCAAGCATCCTGAACCACTTCATTATTTAATCGGGTCTGGATTTTGAGCTTCCTATAATCAGATATCGACTGCCTCAAAACCATCCCAGGGCCAAAGGCCCCCGTCTTTGGAAAATTCTTTCCTGGCACAAATTGGCTAGTATGCTTTTGCCAGTCCCTAATACTGCCATCATTATAGCAGGAATAACCTGCAATATGATTCATCGCATCTTTTTCCTGAATATTTCTTCCTCCCTTACCAATAATAACTGCTAGTTCTCCCTCAAAATCAAATCGATCAGAGGCGTTTGGTTTAACTAAATACTGATTATGAGCCACCTGAGAGTCTGAAAAGCGAGCGAAAATTGTTGGGTAGCCAGACTCCTCTCTCTTTGTTTCGATGCGATGTTTTTCATAATTCAATCCAATGCATAGTATTTTTCCAGGATCTGGAATAACAGGTAAAAAGGTAATATCTGAAAAAGAATAATCAGGTGAAAGATTTTCCAAATCTTCCTCTAGTGGCATTAAATCTGTATTCAAAAGTTCAATAATACTTTTAGTTCTCATTTTATTTTTTAATCTCTCGCCAAGATCAATAATTCCATGATTTTTCTCTACTCCGAATGTAACCTCACCCAATCTTAAAAAACTTACTAGTTTCATCTTAACCTCACAAATTATATATTTCTCTTAAGTATTCATTTCTTAATATTCTATGATCTCATTAATGCATCACCCCAGAGGTTTAAGGTCCTAGCTTCGTGCGCCCAGTCTAATGCCTTTCTACCATTAATGATTTCAAGCTCGGCAGATAATTCCACTTTATTACCATCACAATCCTGAATAAAAACAAATAAATTATTACCAGGTCCGTGCCTTCCTGGCCCCCAAAACAATTTAATTCCTAAATCTGAAAAATGATCGCACCAGTCTCTAATTAAATTCCAATCCCCAACCTCATAACTATGATGATCCATGCCAATATTTTGAGACTTAAAGCACGCCAAGGTATGGTGTTCATTATTGGAACGCATGAAACATGTAGTTACTATTCCATCTTCATTAATCACTCGATCAGAAACAATAAAGCCAAGCTTATTTTGATAAAAATCAATAAATTTGCTCACATCAAGAGACTGCAAGGTAAGATGTTGCAACGGCCCCCAAAGGAAGTCCCTATCACAATTCTTTTTGTAAGGCACTCCAAATGAAATCCTATGATTGTCAGGGTCAAAAACAGAAAAAGACCCTTTCTTTAAAAAAACACTGCGAAATGGTTGCAAATCTAAGCCCAATTTAATTACTCTCTTTCTAAGCTGATTGAGATTATATTCATCCCTGCAGCCAAAAGCAGCAAAAGATAATTTTTGTTTTTGACCTTCAGAAAAAATTAACAATCGATTTGGACCCAAGCAGTGAAATGTTTTATTCTCTGATGATATGATTTCCATCTTCATAGTTCTGGCATAAAACTGTGCAAGCTCTTTTGGATCTTCACTCTCTATTCCAAGATGATGTAAGAACAATTCTGTTTTTAAAGCTGTAAATTTCATTCTTATTATCTTATTTATGTAATTAAACAACAGTCTAGTATCGAAACAGAAAAATGAAACCAAAAAATCAAACACTTCAAACACAAGTCGTCATTATTGGGGGTGGTCCAGCCGGTTTACTCCTCTCTCAAATATTAATGAAGGCAGATATAACCACGATTGTGCTTGAATCTCGATCTCGCACTTATGTTCAAAACCGTATAAGAGCAGGAGTCATCGAGCATGGCTCAATGGAATTGCTTTGCAACGCCAATGTCGGGGAAAGGTTACTAAAAGAGGGTAGTAAACATTCTGGAATTTTGATTTCTTATGAAAACAAAGCCTTTAGAATAAATTTAAGCTCAGCAAAGGGCAAATCAGTTTATGTTTATGGGCAAACAGAAATAACAGTAGATTTGTACCAAGCCCAGGAAAAAATTGGGGCAACTATTATTCATAACGTCAAAAATGTCTTGATTCAGGATATAAATACAAAAAAACCTCATGTGAAATTTGAAATTTTAGGCCAAAAATATCATATAAACTGTGATTATATTGCTGGATGTGATGGCTCCAAGGGGATCAGTAAAGATTTCATCCCAAAAGAAAAATTGAATTTTCATCATACCTTATATCCATACAGTTGGTTAGGTATTTTATCAAAAACTAAACCAGTCCACAAAGAACTAATTTATGCAAGCCATCAAAGAGGTTTTGCGTTAGCATCCATGAGAAATGAAAATCTTTCCCGCTACTATATACAGGTTTCTAATAGTGAAAAAATTTCTGAATGGCCTGATGAAAAAATATGGAATGAGTTAACCAAAAGATTGCCGACCAGATTTTCAAGTATAATTGAAACAGGAAGTTCAATTGAAAAATCTTTGACAACTTTAAGAAGTATTGTGGTTGAGCCTATGCAATGGGGAAGACTATTTCTTGCGGGCGATGCAGCACACATTATGCCCCCAACCGGTGCAAAAGGATTAAACTTGGCGTTTTCTGATGTTTATTATCTTTCAAGTTCTCTAATTAATTTCTATAAGACAGGCTCGTCCAAAAAATTAGAACTATACTCAGAACAGGCTTTGTCCAGAGTTTGGCAAACAGTAAGATTCAGCCATTGGATGACAAGTTTACTTCACGCCCCAGAGGGGAACAACACTATCGCAAGAAAATTCCAATTACTTGAATTGGAGGAAATTTTCACCTCTTTAACCGCTCAAAGAGCCTTGGCGGAAGGCTACGTTGGAGTTCAGTATTAATTACTTCAGATATCAATTGACTTAAGTTTTGTCCTAATCAAAAATTCTGGTGATCAACTTTGTCGCAAAAAGCTTCAACTATTTCTGGCGCTTGACCAAGATTTTTCATTGAGTCAAAAACCTCGCTATAGTCCACCCTCTTTTCAGTGATTTTTTCAAGCTCAACTAAAAGTGTAGAGTTTGTAGTTTCAACATTCTTGATACCTTCTGAGACAATGCGTTTAGCATCACTCTTATTGTAATAGCTAGATAGGTGATTAACTGCAGTTTCAGCAAAAATTAATCCATTACTTCTCTCCAAGTTTCTGCTGATATTATCTCGTCTTGGATTTGCTATCTTTAATAAATTTAGCCCTAATTTGCAGGCAATACCAGTGCAAAACATAATTTGCTTCAAGACAATGATTTCTTTTGTCCATGCTACACCATCTCGTTCATTCCTATGAACCATAGTTGAGTTCATAGAACTGATCAGTACGTTGTTTATATCAGCCAACGCCATTAATGCTTCTGGTAAGATTGGGTTTTTCTTGTGAAGCATTACAGATGATCTTCCTACATTGTTCAACTCAATTTCCTGCAACTCGCTTTGGTGCATCCAAAAAATGTCGGCTCCAAACTTTCCAAAACATGAGGTTATAATTGTTAAAATTGAGGCTAGTTCTACAAAAGTTTCCCTGTTATTATGCCAAGAAATTATTGGCACTGTTAAATTTAAATCTTTCGCCAACTCCTTCACCAAAATATCATATTTTTTTCCAAAACAGTTTGAAGTACCGGACGATCCTCCTAAACTCAGTTGTAGAATATTTGGTTTTAGTTTTGATAGTCTTATTCTTTGATTTAAAATTGGAAAAAAATTAGCTGCTAATTTTGCTCCTAAGCTAGTTATAGAAGCCATCTGACCACGAGTCCGTGATGCAATTGGCAAACATTTATAAGCCAGAGCCTTTTCAGCACCTAGCTGCAAGACAGATTTTAGGCGTGATTCAATTACCAATAAAAAATCCCTCAATTGCATACATCTAGCCGTGTCAATTGCATCCTGTGAAGTCACCCCCCAATGAAGGTAATCCGAGTCTTCATCTGCTAAGAATTTCTTTTTAATCTGGCTAATCAATTGAGGAATAATTATCCCATCTTCTGCTACAAATTTGGAATCAATGTCACCACTTTTAATACGCTTTAAGGCCCTTTGAATTGATCTTGCACTTGTTTTTGGAATGACACCTATATTGCCCTCAACTTTAGCAAGACTTGTTTCGAATTGGATTATGGCCATTAAACAAGTCTCAATAGAGAGAATACTGGTTACTTCTGGATCAGAATAGAGCCCGCCTAAGAAAATATTATCAAACATATTACTCATAGTTTGGATACTATCAAATTTTTAATGGAATTCCGAGAATTTCTCTAGTTTGTTCCCAAGTGGCCACAGGTCGAGCATACTTTGAACAAATCTCCCTCGTCAAGTTCACCAGTGCTGCATTGGACGGAGCCAGATGTTCTTTGTCTAACCTAATGTTATCTTCCATCCCAGTTCGGGTATGACCCCCGAGCTCTATGCACCACTCATTCATAGTTCTCTGATACTTTCCAATGCCTGCTCCACACCAGTTTACGGCAGGTAAAACTCGATTCACTGTTTTAATGTAAAATTCAAAAACTTCTCTATCGACGGGCATGGCATTTTTCACCCCCATTACAAACTGAATATAAGGTTTACCCTTTAGCCTTCCATCATTATACATTTTAGCTGCCTGGAAGATATGGGATAAATCAAAAGCCTCAATTTCGGGCTTAATCCCATACTTCAACATTTCTGATGAAAGCCAGTCAATCAGTTCTGGAGAGTTTTCATATACCCGTGAAGGAAAATTATTTGATCCAACTGTTAAAGAAGCCATATCAGGGCGTATAGAAAGCATTCCTCCCCTTTCTTTACCCTTACCTGAGCGTCCTCCTGTAGAGAACTGAATAACCATTCCAGGACAATATTTTTTTAGACCCAATTTTAATTGTT
Organism: Paracoccaceae bacterium; assembly: GCA_002699695.2. Lineage (GTDB taxonomy): Bacteria > Pseudomonadota > Alphaproteobacteria > Rhodobacterales > Rhodobacteraceae > CACIIZ01. The sequence continues at coordinate 14,831 of PACC02000099.1, forward strand.
CAAAACGGTTCGGATCAGAACTCACACTTTGATCTTCATTTCTTACATGGCAATGAACTATGCTTGCTCCTGCCTCAAAAGCTTCCTGTGTGCTTTCTATTTGTTCGCTAATAGTTATAGGAACGTTTTGGTTATGTTCTTTTCTGGGAACTGAACCTGTGATCGCGACACATATAATACATGGTGTTTTTTTCATTGAAAGCATTCTTCCATTTCAAATTTCAAAAAATATTGTTTCGTTTTCTCCTTGAAGATAGATATTAAATTCATAAAAATTTTCAGTTATTTTCCTAGCCATTAGCGTTCTGATTCTTTTTGTGTCCTTAAGCTCTTGTAATAATGGATCTTTTTCATTTAAAGAATGTTCATCACCAAAATACATGCGCGTATTGAGCCCTAGATTAACACCTCGAGCAACAATCCAAAAAGAAATATGTGGTGCCATCCAACTCCCATTGTTCATCATTACTGGACCTGGTTTTATAGTTTCAAATATCCACGAACCGCTCTCGAAATCACAGTGCGACCTCCCCCAACCACTAAAGTTTAAATCTGACCCGTCTGATTTTGTATCGGAGGTTTGATATAGTCCGTTGGCATCAGCTTGCCAAATTTCCACCATCCCATCTCTTATTGGCATATTTTTTCCATCAAATACTTTCCCAGTTAGAGTAATCCTTTTTCCTTCGGTGTTTTTTGATAATAAAACACTACCTAGGTCTATGCCCCCAAAAGTATTCAAACCAATTTGATTTGGGACGCAACCAATATGTAGAAATGGACCTGCGGTCTGACTTGGGATTTCTTTGAGTCTATGTAACTTATCCATTAATTTCCATCCATCTTGTTTTCAAATATTGTGGAAAATCGTCCTCTTAAGATTATGTTAAATTGATATGCTCGTGCATCCATATGAATAGTTCTTTTCATGTCAAGTTGAGCTACAAGAGTATTTAAACTTGCAGGATCCTCAATTGTGTTTGCTATTGGACAAAGTTTGATCAAAGGATCACCTTCAAAATACATTTGTGTAATTAGACGTTGGGCAAAACTTGTTCCAAAAATGGAAAAATGAATATGGGATGGTCGCCAATTATTTCCACCATTAGGCCAAGGATAAGCACCTGGTCGAATAGTTTTAAAAGAATAATATCCATTTTGATCTGTCACACAACGTCCACATCCACCAAAATAAGGATCTAATGGTGCTTTGTAGCTATCACTAAAATGTCTATATCTCCCGCCAGCATTAGCCTGCCAAACCTCGATCAAAACATTTGGAATGGTTTTGCTATTCTCATCAAACACTTTACCGTGCACAATTATTTGCTCACCAATCGCCATTTGTTCTGCAGAGCAATAATTTTTTGTTAAATCACTATCAAATTCTCCCAAAATATTGGGCCCAAAGACGGGTCCACTGATCTCACTCATAGTAGTGTTTACTGGCACTAGTGCCATCTTTGGAGATCTAAATAATGAAGATTTATAATCAGGAGTGAGGGCTTTTGGATGTAAAGTTTTGTCACGAGGATAAAGCGGTCCTTGAGATCTCATATCTGATTTATCCATGCCTTAATTCCACAATTTGATTTCTTCTTTGATCAACTTTATTGCCGAGTTAGCTTTAGGCAACCCTGCATATATTGCAACATGCATCATTGCTTCAATCATGTCATCCGGCGAGGTTTCTGTGTTTCTACAGGCCTTTACGTGTAACTTAAATTCCTCATAGCTCCCCTGTGATGCTAAAATCACTAATGTTAGCATTGATCTTTCTCTTTTTGATAATTTTGGATTAGACCAAACATTTCCCCAAGCATATTCAGTAATGAATTCTTGGAAAGGTTTATCTAAATCAGTTATATTTTCGCTAACTTTGTCTAAATGATCTTTTCCTAGAACTGATTTCCTAGTTTTCATACCAAGCTTAATTTTGGAATTCATTTTTTCTCCAATGATTACTTTCTATAAAAAATTGTTGAGCAAACTGACAAAAACTTCAGGATTATCAACACATGGCAAGTGGCCGGAATTTTTGATTATCCTGAATTCACTTAAGTTAATCATTCTAGCTGTCTCCTCAACTAACTTGGGGGGCGTGGAAATATCATCACTTCCCCCAATAACTAATGTAGGTTGTCTTAAATTAGAAGTAAAAGAGGTTAAATTAGTCTCGCTAATTGCCTTACAGCACTTAATATAGCCTGAAGTAGAAGTGTTTTGTAACATTCTACGAAAAAGTTCCATCTCATCAAAGTTTTGAGCCATGTATTGCTTAGAAAACCACCGCTCTAAAATAGACGTTGAAATGCCCGCAAGACCCACTTCATTCACTAAATCTATCCTCTGATCCCAAATCTCTTTAGTACCTATTTTAACTGCAGTGTCGCATAGTACCAGCTTTGAAACAATATCTGGCCTTATTGATGCTAAAACTTGCCCTATCATGCCTCCTATTGAGATACCTACAAATGTCACATTCCTCAAACTTAAATAGTCAGCCAAATTTGATATATCCACTGCTAAATCTTCTAAAGAAATATCTGTTTCAGGCTCTTGAGAAAGACCATGTCCTCTTTTNTCATATGTTATTATTCTTGCACTGGNNGGTAATTTGTGAATAATTTTGTCCCAAAGACGACAGTCAGTGCCCAACGAATTTGCAAAGATAATTACATTTCCATCCCCCCACCCCCTATCCATATAATGGATTATCGTTTTATCAGAGTTAAATACTTCCACTTCAACCTCACCAATATGAAATTTAGAAAAGACTAGCAAACATCCTTTAGCAGAAAAACCTTTAAATAAGTTTCCTAGCAAAGGACTAGGCGCCTAACTAAAAATACTTGAATTATTTACTTTTATCAAAAATAAGAATAAGCACAGGATCTGTATAAATTGGGATATAAAGCAGGCTATACAACTGTTTTTTATGGGAAATAAAAATTGCTCAAAAACTTAGAATGACAAAGAATTTAATTTTAGTCCGGCACGCAAAATCGTCCTGGTCTCCATATAATCGAAAAAATTTTTCTGGAGATGATCACCAGAGGCCTTTAAACATCAGAGGGAATCAGGCAGCGAACGTAATTGGGTCATATCTCAGGTCAAAATATGGTACTATTGACAAAATCTTTTCATCAAGCGCCCTAAGAGCTTCTCAGACTTACACAATAATTAAATCTCATGTTCATACTACTTATAAAGGTAATATTGACACGACACTATATACATTCGATGCCAAGAAGTTACTAGCTTATATAAGGAATATTGATGATCAATTGAAAAATATTATAATCATCGGTCATAATCCAGCTATACATGAGATTTGCTTGAACATAATTATTTCAAACGACCATGATGAGGTTTATGCAAAAATAAAAAAGAAATTTCCAACTTGTGGAACTGCACAGATACGGTTGAACTGCACCAAATGGATTGAAGTCAAAAATAATTGTGGCCACTTGGAGAATTTCGTTACACCAAAATTAATTAGTGATTAAAAAAAAGAGTCCTGTAATGTCATCCGCAACTAATGATTTCTTTCTTTATTTCCATCAATTTTCCTAATATTCTATAATTGTATCCTTTAAAGGCCAATTGATTGTAATTTTATGTTTAGAAAAAGACTAAAAAATTCTAATGGACCTCCATCCATTACTACAAAACGGAAAACCTTTAACATTTTATTGTTAATATTAGTATTTGAGGGCTTAACAAACGCGGCTTATGCCTTTGATACTCTGGCAAAGTCCGCAATTGTTTTTGATGAAATTACTGGATCCATTCTTTTCGAGAAAGAAGCCGACAAACCACGTCCACCAGCATCAATGTCAAAATTAATGACTTTATTGTTGGCCTTTGAAGCACTGGATGAAGGCCGTATCAATCTTGCAACTACATTCCGTATTTCTAACAAAGCCTCCCAAAAAGGTGGATCAAAAATGTTTGTAGAAGAAAACCAATTAGTTAGTGTGGAAGATTTAATTCGTGGGATTACTGTTGCTTCAGGCAATGATGCTTGTATAGCATTGGCCGAAGGATTAAATGGAACAGAGGAAAGTTTTGTTTCCAGAATGAACCTCAAAGCTAAAGATTTGGGGTTAAAAAATTCACATTTCATTAATTCGACCGGGTGGCCCGCACTTGGACATCAGATGAGTGTTAGAGATTTATTAAAGCTCTCGATCCATATTCGTAACAAATACCCTACACACTACAAATATTTTCAAGAGTTGGAATATACTTGGAATGGAATCAAGCAAGAAAATAGAAATCCTCTACTAAAACTTAATATAGGAGTAGATGGTCTTAAGACTGGTCACACCGAAGAAGCTGGATATGGATTAGTTGGGTCAAGCAAACTTGGGGACAGGCGTATCAGTTTTATATTGACTGGATTGCAGACTAAACAAGAACGAAAGTTAGAAAGTGAAAAAATTGTCCAATGGGCATATAGAGATTTTGTAGTTACTAATCTGTTCTCGAAAAATCATCTGGTTAGTAATGCCCCCATCTGGATGGGGGAAAAAAATGATGTCGATTTAATTACTTCTAAAGAAATTACAATACTAATTCCATATGGGCAAAAGAACAAAGTGCGAGCAGAATCAAGGATTGAAATACCAATTCAAGCACCTGTCAAAGCTGGTGACCAAGTGGGGATCCTAAAAATAACTGCACCCAGTTTTATTCCAGGAGGTAAAGATCGAATTATTGAATACCCACTTATAAGTGCTACTGATGTAAAACAGGGTGGTCTCCTTAAAAAAATTCAAGAAGCTACTAAAGCTAGTATCCTAAAGGTATTCAATTTTACCAAATTAAATAATTTAATCAATTGAAATTGGGCTAATTACTTGTCAGGCTATTTTATTACATTGGAAGGTATTGATGGTTCAGGGAAAACCACCCAAGCGATTCTTTTGGAAAAAAAACTGAAAAATTTAGGTAAAAAAGTACTCCTAACCAGAGAACCTGGAGGGGTAAAAGGTGCTGAGAAAATCAGAGATTTACTAGTGCAAGGAGATACAGATCGATGGTCTCAAGTAACAGAAACTCTTTTATTTTTCGCTGCTCGCAGACATCATTTGGAGAAATGTATTTTGCCATCTCTAAATTCTGGAAAGCTTGTAATATGTGATAGATTCACAGACAGTACATTAGTTTACCAAGGTAGAAAAAATGTGTCTCTAATTAATTTAATAAAAAAACTAAGTGAACTAGCTATTGGGATAGAACCTGACTTGACCTTGATCATAAATGCAGATCCCCAAAAGTCCCTTAATAGAGGGTTGAAACGAACATCAAACGAAACCAGATTTGAAATGCTTGGGTTAAAATTCCAAGAGGAAGCTAAATTGCGGTACGAAGCTTTAGCTAAGAACATAGATAGATGTCATATAGTTGATGGGAATGGTGGAATAGAGGAAACGCATCAACTGCTATGGAAGATTGTATCAAATAACTTACGGTTGCAACCTTGATATTATGGAAAAAAATGCTCTAGAAAACTTTGAGTCAGATAAGAACTCATATGCACCACATCCGCGAAAGACAGTCAAACTAGTAGGTCATGTCCACGCAAGAGAAATGTTTATTGACAGTTATCAATCTGGCAAACTCCACCATGCTTGGCTACTGCATGGTCCTAAAGGCATTGGTAAAGCTACTTTAGCGTGGGAGCTCACAAAGCTACTATTAAATGATAGCACTTCCTCTAAATTATCTGGCCCAAACTATAAAACTCTCATCACGCAGAGAATAGAGGCGCTATCAGAACCCAGCATCTTTTTGTGTAGAAAACAATTTGATAAAACCAGAAAAAAATTCTCTCAAGATATTTCAGTTGATGAAGTTCGAAGAATTAATCATTTTTTTTCTTTATCAAACCCTGACAACCTATGGAGGATTGTCATAATTGATCCAGTTGATGACTTAAGCAATTCGGCTGCCAATGCATTGTTGAAAATCCTTGAAGAACCGCCAGAAGGAGGTATATTTTTCTTGATTTGCAAAAACAAGGAGCATGTTCTACCCACAATATTGTCTAGATGCAGATTATTAAGTTGTTCTTTTCTTGAACAAGATGAATTTACAGAAATATTAACTCAGCTAAAAATATTTGATAACCAGCAGGTTGATAGAAATCAGCTTTTCTCTTTGACAAATGGTTCAATAAGTAAAGCCATTGATATGTTCCTGAATGATGGTCTCAATATTTTCAAGGAGATACTAAACATAATAAATTTTGAAAATGAGATAGATCGAAAAAAAATATGGCTTTTGCTCAATAAAAAAAACAACGCCGGCCTTACGAGAGAATACCATATCTTTATTTCTGAAGTACTGCTTTTGGCTTTAACTAGAATTTCCACTGCATTAGCTGGGAAAAATCACTTTTGGCAGCTAATAAAAGAGAAAGAAATCATACAATTTTATAAAAAATATGATGAATCATATTTCCCTTTTGCTATGATTCATTCCGCCTTACTTCTTGATTTTAAGAACACAGATCAAACGAATCTAGACCCATTGAACACATTATTTATAGCTTTTCTCAAAATTGAAAAAGTATTACTTAAGTATAAAATAACTGCGCAAAGAAAAAATTGACCTACACCTGTGACAAAAAAATGCCCCTAGTAGATAGTCATTGTCACTTAGATTTCAATGACTTTGAGAAGGACCTCCCCAAAGTCATTGAAAGAGCTCGGACAGCCGGTGTAACAAAGATACTAACAATTTGCACTAAAATGTCCAACCTTGAGGAAACCATCAAAATAGCAGAAGAATATGACCTTGTTTACTTTGCTTTTGGCTTACATCCTCTTAACGTTGGCAAAGAAAAAATCACCCAAAAAGACATCCTTCAAATTGTGGATCATGAAAAAATGATAGGCATTGGCGAGACCGGATTAGATTACTACTACAGCAAAGAGACTACTGCTTTACAAAAAACTTCTTTTGAAGAACATATTGAACTTTCTCAAAGCCTAGGGTTACCTCTAATTATACATTCAAGATCCGCTGATGTGGACATGAGTAAAATTTTAGAGAAACAATACAAAAAAAAGTCATTTGAAGCTGTGATGCACTGTTTTGCCTCCGGCGAACTCTTGGCAAGAACTGCAATTAATTTAGGATTTTATCTATCCATGTCTGGTATTATTACATTTCCGAAAAGTATAGAGTTAACTAATATTTTTGCTAGAGTTCCTACTAATAGAATCCTCATCGAAACTGACAGTCCCTACCTTGCCCCTGCACCTTTTCGTGGTAAAAGAAATGAACCATCTTTTGTTGCCCACACATGTAAAAAAGGGGCGGAAATACTCGGGATGACTGAGGAAACATTTAGAAATACTACGACAAAAAACTTTGAAAACTTGTTTTGGAAGGTAAAAATTTGACTAAGAAAAATAACGGCCAGTACTCATTTACTATTCTAGGATGTGGCTCTTCCGGAGGTGTTCCTAGACTTAGTGATGGCTGGGGGTCATGTGACCCCAAAAATTTAAAAAATTATCGCTTAAGATGTTCCTTATTGATCAAATACAACTCTGAATTTGGTGAAACAAAGTTCTTAATTGACACAAGTCCGGACCTACGCCAGCAATTACTAAATGCCCAAATTAATGATTTAGACGGAATTATTTTTACTCATGCTCATGCAGATCATATGCATGGCATTGATGATCTAAGAATGATTTTTTTTAAAAAAAGAAGCATGTTACCAATCTGGGCTGATTTAAAAACATCCACACGAATACGGCAGTCCTTTACGTATCTTGTAGAGCAAGAAAAAGGTACTAAGTATCCACCGATATTATCCATGAACGAAATAAAAGACAGCTTCTTAATCCAAGGGCCAGGTGGAGAAGTCTCAATTGAACCTTTGACTGTCAAACACGGAGACATTGACGCGCTAGGTTTCAGAATCGGCAATGTAGCATATATACCTGATGTTTCAGAATTTTATGAATCGTCATGGGAACGCGTGAAGAATTTGGATATCTTAATTATTGATGCATTAAGAAGAACACCTCACCCAAATCACGCACACCTGGCCAAAACCCTCAACTGGATTAAAAAATTAACTCCAAGAACAGTATATCTGACCAATATGCATAATGATTTGGATTATGAAATCGTGAATAAAGAGACCCCAAACCATGTGTTCCCTGCATTTGATGGACTTACCATCCACTCATAGAACTCTCTTGAATGTTTCAAACTCTCTTCTTTTGGGAACACCTATCACCAACCTAGCTAATTGGACCGAGCCCCTAAAATCCAATTAAAACTTTTCAAGCCACGGTCTTAGTTCCAATTCCCAGGACCAGCAGCTTTTATTTTGCATAAAAAAATGTAGATAACTCTTTGCTATTTCGTCTGGATCTAAATTACTCTGTAAGTCTTTTTCGTTTGGTTCTGAAAATCTAGCTATAGAGCCATCTATTATAAAATGTCCAATATGTATATTTTTAGGATGTAGTTCTCTAGCTAGCGATTGCGCTAAGCCCCGCAATCCGAATTTGCCCATCGCAAAAACTGATGAATTCGGAAATCCTTTTACAGATGCAGAGGCTCCAGTAAAAAAAATAGCACCTGAACCTCGCTTTAGCATTCTTTTAGCAGCTTGCTGTGCTACCAAAAATCCTCCATAACAGGTAGTATCCATAGCGCTTTTTACGTCATGGATATCTAAATCTACGATAGATCCTGCGGTTCGTTTTGAAGGATTATAAATGACCAGATCTAAAGCGCCAAGCCTCATGTCAACTTCATTAAAAACTTTCTGAACTTCTGATGAATCAGATACATCACACTGAAATAATTCACCGCTCACCTCAAAACCTAAAGATTTAATTTTCTTTATATTTCGGGATACCAGACCTATAGAAAATCCATTTGCTTTGAATATTCTTGCCAGAGAGGCACTTAAACCTCCACCGACACCTATAATTAACACATTTTTTGACATATTTTCACTTTAAGAATGCTTGCATATGAAAAGTTGACTGTTCCTTTTGCCTAAAATCCTTTCCTATAGGACAAGAGCGTCTCGCTAAACAACCTTGCCTGCAAGGGGAATCAACATAGTTTTTAATATAAGTTTGACACTTTTCAACGTCATATTTGTCAACTGTAAGTGCTCCAACTGGGCAAGACGCAAGACATGGGGCGATACAACTTTTGCAAGGGCTTGGAGACTTTTTAGCATCGATTAAATCACCAACTAACTTTTGTTTCAAAGCCAATGCACCACGAAAAGAGACCATCAAACCTCTTGTATCATGAACTAAAAGTTTTATAGGGCTCGCCCACATCCGTCTCGATCTCAGTGCCCAGCTATAAAATGGTAGAGCAGGATTATCTTGAAAAGGAAAAAATGGTTTTGCTCCAAAATTTTTAGCTAACTCAGTGATTTTATCTTTTGACCAATTGTCTAAAGGATCTGTATTTATATGGTTATACTCATGTGAATCTTTAAATTTTTTCCAAAAATTAGGTTCATCTGGTCCGATCAAAAGTAAAGTTTCAAAACCTTGTAGGACTTTATCATCTTTATCAATCTGAAACATCCCAAGATTAGTTAAGCCAATTCCCTTAAGAGCAATTTTTAGCTCTTCGATATTATTACTATGATCGTTCTTAATTTTAGCCTCCAACTAACTTGATAAAGTATATTGCGTATATTGCATTATAAAGCTATTCAGATAAATACCAAATAGTAAGCAAGAACACCCTACTCATTACTGCTCCCGAGGAATTTTCTTCTCAATTTCCTAACAGGCAATATTTTTGTGAACATTTTAACATAATTAAAGTCTTAAATCTAAAAAACCAATCAATTTAATATAAAAGATCAATTAGACGGCCATCACCTACAGGATGAATTATCTTTCGAAGTAAAAGCTTTGAGAGCACTATCAATATTACCTAGAAAGCAATTAATTATGAATGAGTTCAAACCGATATTTTTGGTAGCCAGTCTCATGGCTATGGGTGCCTTAAGTATTGATACAATGCTACCGGCCTTGTCGATGGTTAAAACTTCTTATAATATACTCTCGCATCATGGGCATTGGATAATAACTTCAGTCTTTTTAGGGATCTCCACAGGTCAATTATTGTTTGGTCCAATTTCTGACAGTATCGGACGAAAAAAAACTGCTCTAATAGGCTTACTAATTTTTGGATTTAGTAACCTAATATCTATTTTTGCTACAGATTATACATTTTTTCTTATGTGCAGGTTCTTCCAGGGTTTAGGTGCTGGGGCAACCGTAGTTGTATCTCGGGCAATAGCCCGAGACATCTATTCAGGAACTAAATTAGCAAGACTAATGTCCCTAGTTAGCTCTATATTTATTTTGGTTCCAGTATTAGCTCCCTCCATGGGACAATTGATAATTACCTTATCGTCATGGCAGTTCATTCCGATCACGATAATGCTTTTTTGTTTCTCACTAACGTTATGGATTTCCATTTTTCAAATTGAAACTAACAAACTTAATCGACCACTAAACTTTGAAGGTATTTTAGATGGAATAATTGAAGTTGTTAATTCGAAAATTAGCAGATCTTACACAATAACTGCTGGCCTAACCTTTGGAATCCTCGTTAGTTTTTTAAATATTTCTCAACCTCTATTCCAAGAATACCTATTCACTGGTAAATATTTTTCTCTTTATTTTGGAGCAGGTGCATTAGCGGTAGGGCTTGGATCAATACTTAACGCTAAATTGCTAACAAAGTTTGAACCAGTTAAAATTGTAAATATTTCACTAAAATTTGAATTGATTTGGGCAGTCATTTTTCTAATATTCTTTTCAACCGGTGGAATCACAAACATCTTCAGTGTCATGCTCTTTCTTTTGCCAAATTTCTTTATTTTTGGTGCTATTTTTGGAAATATGAATGCTATAGCCATGTCTCCAATGGGGCACATCGCAGGTACTGCTTCGGCCATAATTGGTACGAGTACTACTTTGACCGCGTTACCTATTGCTGCCTCAATTGCATATTTCTTCTCTGGCTCTCTAGTTCCATTCACATTGCTGATCATACTCGTAGCAAGCCTAAGCTTGCTTATCACAAAAAAATAACTTAACTCTGGTGCCTTCTATTTTAAGATTACACATTAATAAATTTGGCAACCTTATTTAGATATTCTTTAATTCGTATTGTTAAATTCTTCTTCAAGATAGATTGTTCTTTAAACTTACTATTTTGATTTCTGATTTTTAGAGATTCGCTTTCTTCGCTTCCTGGATCCTGGAACACCAGAGAACTTTCCCAGTTTAGCCTGTATTTCTTCGAAGGAGAGCTCTGAATTTTCTCTAGATATACTCAAGGCTGTTTTCATGGCTTCAACATGCTTAGCTGAAGTCCCACAACAACCGCCAATAATTTTGGCTCCTGCTCTTCTAGCTAATACCGCATATTCTGCCATCAAGCTTGGTGTCCCACTATAGTGTATTTCCCCATCTGAAAANTCTGGGATTCCGGCATTGGCTTTAGCAATCAGCGGAAACAACGCACCCCTCATGTCTATGACAGATCTTATTAAATCTGNAGGTCCAACACCACAATTTGCTCCCGCTGCCATTGGTTTAAATGGTAATNGTTCGATCAGACTCACNAAATTTACAGGAGTACAGCCCATCATAGTATTGCCTTTAGTATCAAAACTCATCGTCCCAAACCAACNAATCTTAGCAAGAGATGCAGCTTCTGAAATCGCTTTATATTCCGCAGGATCTGATATAGTTTCACCCCAAATTAAATCAACGCCCCCCTCTTTAAGTCCCTCTATCTGTTCATGGAACACCTCCACTGCGTCCTTGTAATTGAGCGTCCCTATAGGCTCAATTAATTCACCTGTAGGCCCCACAGAACCAGCTAAGATAATTTTCTTATTACTTTTATCTATTGCATCACGCCCAATTTCTGCAGAAATTTTGGAAATTTCAAAAGTCCTATTTGATAAACCATGCAACTTTAACCTCAAGGAATTAGCACCAAAAGAATTAGTCAAAATAATATCACTATCTACTTCAATAAAAGATTGATAATGAGATTCTATTTTTTTTGACTGATATAAATTCCAAATTTCTGGTGGATCACCGGGTTCCAAACCTATTTGAAACAAACTTGTTCCCATAGCTCCATCGGCAAGCAGAACATCTTGTTCTAAAAGTTTTTTTTTCAATATCTCCAATTACACACTAAGCTCTCTAAAATCTAATAACTAACCTAAAAATAATTTATATTTAAGAATTACTATTGGATTGATTTATGGTTCTCACTGGCAAAATAACAGCACCAAGTATAACCAATACTGGTACAGCACTTAATAGTAAAAATAAGAAATTTAACTGGTATCCCACGGTCAATAAAATACTAGTTAAAGGTAAAATCATGGCTCCTATGCATAAATTTAATAGAAATTTTACACTTAAAAACTGACTCCTATATTTATCAGGAATGTGCGCCGATAGTATAGCATCACCTATGGGAATTTGCCCAAATACAAAAGCCATTCCAAATAGCATTATTAATAACAAGGTAAAATTTTCTGTTTGTGCAGCAAAATAAATACAAATAATCTGACCAAATCCTATAAACAATAAAATTCCCTTATACTCTCTCTTATCGATGATCCATCCAGAAATGATCTGCGAGAAGGATGCTACAGCATAAATAGATGCGGCCAGCAAGCCAGTGATAGCAATGTTTTCAGAAATTCCGGACAAATAAATTTCAAAATAGCGTGGAATTAAAAAGGTTAACGCACCAAAAGTAAATCCTCCTGCAACCGTAATCAAAACAAGGGAAAGCATAGCCCTCTCCCAACCTTGGGAAAAGGTTTCTATATCTATCTGACCTTTTCCTTTCATAGAATTTTGGTATCCATCATATTTTGAATGAATTAACCAAAGTCCAAATAACAAACAAGCCGCTCCAGGTAGAATAAAAGCTAAACGCCAATTCCCTAAGAGGATCAAGAAACCTGTGATTAAAGGTGCTGCTGCTACCCCCATATTACCCCAAACACCATTTAAACCAAGTCGAAAACCTAGATTAGCTTTATTTTTCATTAACATAGCTATCCCCACCGGATGGTATATAGATGCAAAAAGTCCAATAAGACTAAGGCATATACCTAACTGCAGCAAATTTTGAGAAGCACCAGCAAAGATCGATGATAGACCCACTCCGTAGGGGAAAATAATTAATAAAAGCCTACGTGAGTATCGTTCTGCTAGCATTGAAGCAATAGGAGCAGCAGCACCAAAAAGTATTAAGCCAAATGTACCATAAAGTATGATTTTAGCGTATGTAATACCAAAAAAAACTGCGGAATCAAAAGCTGCCTTAGCGAAAATGAGCATCACAAAATGGTCGAGGAAATGAGAAATATTCAAAGGTATATCCTTGGACTTAAATATTTCTTTGTTTAAAGCCATGGTGACTAAGTTGTCCCCAAAAAGGTTAATTGGTTTTAAAGCCTATAACAAGCTATCTTGGCAGCAGAGTTTTCCCCATTAAGTACTCATCTACGGCCCGAGCGCACTGTCTTCCCTCTCGTATCGCCCAGACCACAAGAGATTGACCTCGTCTCATATCACCAGCTGTCCATACTTTTTTGCAATTAGTTTTATAATCAATATCATTCGCTAAAACATTGTTTTTACTATCTAAATTAACTTCCAAGTCCTCAAGCATTCCGTCATAAGTTGGAGATATAAATCCCATGGAAAGCAAAACAAGATCAGCTTTAAGTTGAAATTCTGATCCCAATATAGGGTTAAAATCATCATCAACTTTTATGCAATGAAGTTTTTTAACATTGCCATCAATATCTCCTTCAAAACTCTGTGTCATAACTGAAAATTCGCGGTTAGTTCCTTCTTCCTGACTTGAAGAGGTTCTCATTTTAAGAGGCCAATTAGGCCAGGTGACTAGTTTTTCTTCTTTATTCGGTGGTGGGGGCATGATTTCTAATTGAGTGACAGAAACGGCTCCCTGTCTTATGGATGTCCCGATGCAGTCAGAGCCAGTATCACCGCCACCAATCACTACTACGTTCTTACCTGTGGCTAATAGTTCATCTGGAGATTTGTTGATTTCGCCACAGTTCCTCCTATTTTGCTGTGGAAGAAAATCCATCGCATAATGTATACCATTAAAATTTCTTCCTTGTATTGGTAAATTTCGCGCTTTCTCTGCACCGCCGGCTAAAATGATAGCGTCATGGTTATTAAGAATCTTTTTCACTGAAAAATCCACCCCAATATGGGTATCTGTATGGAAAATTACGCCTTCATCTAACATCTGGCCAACTCTCCGGTCAATATGTGACTTGTCTAACTTGAAATCAGGAATTCCGTACCTCAGCAACCCACCAATTTTATGGTTTTTTTCATATAGATGAACTTCATGTCCAGCCCTCACCAGCTGTTGTGCTGCGGCCATTCCTGCCGGACCTGAACCAATAATGCCAATTTTCTTTCCGGTAGAGTCATTAGCCTTTTGTGGTAGAATCCAATCATTTTTCCATGCTTTATCAACAATTGCACACTCAATGGATTTAATAGTTACAGGGTCATCAGTTATGTTGAGAGTGCATGAGGCCTCACAAGGTGCTGGGCAAATCCTCCCTGTAAATTCTGGGAAATTATTAGTAGAGTGAAGATCCCTTATAGCCTGCCGCCATTCGCCTTTATACACTAAATCATTCCAGTCCGGGATTTGATTGTTTACTGGACAGCCTTTGAGACCTTTAACATCATGGCAGAATGGAATTCCACAATCCATACATCTACTCGCTTGAGCCTGTAAAGTCTGTTCAGGCAATTCAATAAAGAACTCCTTATAATTTCGAACTCTATCAGAGGCAGGTCTATATTTTCTATCTTGTCGATCGACTTCTAGAAAGCCCGTTACTTTGCCCATACTAATAACCTAATCTATTGTTACTCATGCTAGATATTTTATTCAGCTGCTACTCCTGCTGATTCTTGTTTTTCTTGGATCTCTTCCAACGCCCTTCTATATTCAGTTGGCATAACCTTAACAAATTTCGGTCGGCAATTATCCCAATCCGATAAAATTTGGAATGCTTTTTCCGATTTAGTTAATGATGCGTGTCTTTCTATCAAAAATTTTAGTCTTTCATCATCATATCTGGTCATATCACTGGTGAGATGAACCCTGCCATGGTGTTCAATGTCCCCAGACTGGTGTTGCTCAGATTCCATTAAGTCGTCTTCCTCAGGAATGGGCTCCAGCTCAACCATCGAAAGATTACAGCGTTCTGGGAAAGAACCGTCCTCATCTAATACATAAGCTATGCCACCAGACATCCCAGCTGCAAAATTACGTCCAGTTTCACCTAAAACCACTATAATACCCCCAGTCATGTATTCGCAGCCATGATCTCCAACTCCTTCGACTACAGCCACAGCTCCTGAATTCCTAACCGCAAAACGCTCTCCGGCAAAGCCTCTAAAGAAACATTGTCCAGAAATGGCACCATATAAAACTGTATTTCCCACAATAATGGACTTACCATGGTCAAGGTTCTTAGATTCTTTAGATGGATACACAACTATATTTCCTCCAGACAAACCTTTCCCAACATAATCATTAGCTTCACCTTCAACTTCCATCAAAATTCCATTGCAAAGCCAAGCACCAAATGCCTGACCAGTAGTACCTTTAAACTTAATATGTATTGTGTTCTCTTTAAGACCTGTATATCCGTATTTTTTGGAAATGACTCCAGATAGCATTGCACCCGTGGATCTATTATAATTGGCTATAGGCAAATTGAGACGAGTCTTTTTTCCTGTATTTATAGCATCTTGAGTTAACGCTATTAATTGTCTATCCAGAACTTTATCAATATAATGATTTTGTTTTTCACAGCAAAACTTTGGATGAGTATTATTTGGATCTGGATCAAAGAATAGTCGACTAAAGTCTAGTCCCCTGGCCTTCCAATTGTTAATCACCTGTTCTTGATCTAGAACATTAATTTGACCGATCATTTCATCAAATTTAGAGAATCCCAATTCAGCCATAATTTCCCTTACCTCTTCGGCTATAAAGAAAAAATAGTTTATCACATGTTCAGGCTCACCGGTGAATCTCTTTCTTAATACTGGATCCTGTGTGGCAATTCCAACTGGGCAGGTATTTAAATGACATTTCCTCATCATTACACAACCTGAAGCTACTAGAGGAGCAGTTGAAAATCCAAACTCATCAGCTCCCAATAATGCCCCAATTACAACATCTCTGCCAGTTCTCAAACCTCCATCAACTTGGACTCTTATTCTTGAACGCAGATTATTTTTTACAAGCGTCTGATGGGTCTCGGCTAATCCCATCTCCCAAGGAGATCCTGCATGCTTAACTGAAGTAAGAGGACTTGCGCCAGTTCCCCCTTCCATTCCAGATATCGTCACATGATCTGAATGAGCCTTAGCCACACCTGCGGCAACTGTTCCAACACCAACCTCGGACACAAGTTTGACAGAAATATCAGCATCTGGATTCACATTCTTTAAATCATAAATTAACTGAGCTAAATCTTCGATTGAATAAATATCATGATGTGGAGGAGGAGAAATGAGGCCTACTCCCTTTGTAGAATGCCTAACTTTTGCTATTACTGCATCCACCTTATGCCCAGGCAATTGACCACCTTCACCTGGCTTAGCACCTTGAGCCATTTTAATTTGTATCATATCTGAATTCACAAGATACTCTGTCGTGACGCCAAATCTACCTGAAGCCACCTGCTTGATTGCGGATCTTTTACTATCACCATTAGCAAGAGTCACAAATCTATCTACTTCTTCTCCGCCCTCTCCAGTATTAGATTTGCCACCAATTCGATTCATAGCTATAGCAAGGTTTTCGTGCGCTTCAGCAGAAATTGATCCATAGGACATAGCACCAGTTGCAAAACGTTTTACTATCTCACTTGTGGACTCAACCTCATTAACTTCCAATTTATTTCTTCCATTCTCTATAGCAGGTTTAATTCGGAAAAGTCCTCTAATTGTGAGTGAACGCTGGTCATGATCATTAATTAACTTAGCATATTTTTTATAATCATCAGCATTTCCTAACCTGACGGCATGTTGCAAGAATGTAACCTCATCAGAAGTCCAAGCATGGGCTTCACCTCTATGCCTAACTGAATATTCACCTCCGATATCTAATGCATGCCTAAAAATTGGAATATCAGTATATGCTAATTCATGCCTCAGGAAGGACTCTTTCGCAAGATGCTCCAAATTCACACCTTCAATCTTACTCGAAGTACCAGAAAAATATTGTTCAATAAATCCAGAGGACAATCCCACAGCATCAAAAATTTGAGCACCGCAATACGACTGATAAGTTGAAATTCCCATCTTAGACATTACTTTCAACAAACCCTTATTGATAGCCTTAATATATCTCTTTATTATTTCTTTTTCATCAACTTCTTTTGGAAACGTACCGTCCTGATGCATATCAAGCAACGTTTCAAAAGCTAAGTAAGGGTTTATAGCTTCTGCTCCATACCCAGCTAAAACAGCAAAATGATGGACTTCTCTTGGCTCAGCAGATTCGACTACTAACCCGACCGAAGTTCTCAATCCTTTCCTAATCAAATGATGATGTACAGCAGAAGTGGCCAGTAACATAGAAATAGGAACTCTCTTTTTGCTGAACTGTCGGTCTGACAAAATTATTATATTTTCACCATCTAATGCAGCCTTTTCCGCTCTCTTACAAACTTTATCAATGGCCTGTTTCATTCCCTCTGGCCCACTTTCCTGGTTAAAAGTGATATCAATGACACGTGAAAAGAATTGATTATCCGCAATTTCACCAATGTCTCGTATTTTTTGCAGGTCAGAGTTCCGCAAGATAGGTTGTCTAACCTCTAGTCTCTTTACTGTTGAAAGATTAGTAAGGTCAAAAAGATTTGGACGAGGGCCAATCAAAGATACCAGACTCATAACTGACTCTTCTCTAATTGGATCTATAGGAGGGTTAGTCACTTGTGCAAAATTTTGTTTAAAGTATGTGTATAGGAGCTTTGGTTTTTCGGACATTGCAGAAATTGGAGTATCCGTCCCCATGGACCCTATTGCTTCCTGACCTGTTACAGCCATTGGCGACATTAGTAATTTTATATCCTCCTGCGTATATCCAAATACCTTTTGTCCAATCTTTAAATCTTTCTCATCAAACCTTCTATTACTGACAATATTCTTATCTAAATCTTCTAGTATTATTTGTGTATTATCCAACCATTTTTGATAAGGATTGGCATTACAAAGTTTCTCTTTGATTTCCTTATCTGCAATTATCTTACCTTCAACTAAATCGATAAGAAGCATTTTTCCTGGCTGCAGCCTCCACTTAGTTAATATCCTACTTTCATCCACGGGTAACGTCCCCGCTTCTGAAGCCAAAACTACTGTATCGTCATCCAAAACAAAATATCTTGCAGGTCTTAACCCATTTCGGTCCAGAGTAGCACCAATCTGTCTGCCATCAGTGAAAGCTAAAGCTGCAGGACCATCCCATGGTTCCATCATAGCAGCATGATATTCGTAAAAAGCTCTCCTATTCTCATCCATTAAGGGATTGGTAGACCATGCCTCAGGAATTAACATCATCATCGCATGACTAATCGTATATCCTCCTTGAACTAGAAGCTCTAAAGCATTATCAAAGCATGCTGTATCGGATTGCCCTTCATATGACACAGGCCAAATCTTCTTAATATCTTCCCCAAATAATGGAGAGGATAACGAAGCTTGCCTGGCAGCCATCCAATTATAATTGCCTCTCAAGGTATTTATTTCACCGTTATGAGAAACCATCCTATATGGATGAGCCAACTTCCAGGAAGGAAAAGTATTTGTCGAAAATCGTTGATGGACTAATGCAAGAGCAGATTTAATTCTTTTATCAGTAATATCAGTATAATACTTGGCTAATTGATCAGCAAGAAACATTCCTTTATAAACGACTGTTCTGCAAGACAGAGACACAGGATAAAAATCATCTATTGGACCAATTTCATGAATTACTGAATTTGATATATGTTTCCTTAAAATAAATAATTTTCGCTCAAAGGTTTGCTCTGAAATACCTTCTGGTTTTTCAATAAATGCTTGTAAATGTATTGGTTCCGCCTTGAGTATATTTATATCCTGGGATAGACAGCTACTGTCAGATGGGACATCCCTCCAGCCAATCACAACCCCTAACTCATTAACAGAAATTTTTTCTATTAATACCTTGATTTTATTGGTTAAAACCTGATCTTGTGGCATAAAGAAAAATCCTACACCGTATCCCCCTTCTTCTGGTAATTCAAAACCCAGTTTACCACATTCAAATTTAAAAAAGTCGTGAGGGATTTGAATTAACATTCCAGCACCATCCCCTACCAGTGGATCTGCACCAGTGGCCCCACGGTGTTCTAAATTTTCTAAAATTCTTATCCCATCTTGGACAATCTTATGGCTCTTTACGCCCTTAATGTTAGCTACAAATCCTAAGCCACAAGCATCATGTTCCATGCTGGGATCATATAACCCAGTAGGAAACTTATTATTAAAATCTTTGTTATAAACAGAGTTATTATTCTTAAACCACATGAATCTTAAATCCTCAAACCCATTTTTAACTCATAAACTGTCTTAATGCTGCGAAATTAAAAAGAATTGATCGTACCGCTTTAAGAAACCTTACTCTAGATAATTTTTCTACGATCAAGTCTAGTCGTGGTTTTCCCTCACCAAAGCTCAGGGCAGCACACTAAGGGATATAGTCCTTACATTAATAACCATACGTAATCAACTTTTTTCTCACTATACAGTATTTATATTTTGTCGACATTTAGGCAGTTGAATTGAAAAACTTAATCATCTAATTTCATAAAAAAACTTTGTGGGACGTTTATGACACGATTTAAGGGTCGAAATGCCATAGTGACAGGAGGTTCCTCCGGCATAGGTGCTGCTATTAGTCAGCGTCTGGTCAATGAAGGGGGCAAAGTAATAGTGTGGGACTTGTTGAGGCCAGACAGCAAAAAGAAAAATGCGTGCTTAAACTATATCAATGTCGATATTTCTAATTGGCAAAGTGTTCAAAGGGCTATCGAAAGAAGCATCAAGCTCATCAATAAATTAGATATATTAGTGTGTAGTGCGGGTATAACTGGTCCCAATAAAAAAATGTGGGATTATGGTATTTCAGATTGGCAAAATGTTTTCTCTATTAATGTTAATGGAACTTTCTTTTGTAATAAGGTTTGTGTACCACTAATGCTTAAGAATGGATTTGGACGAATAATCAATATAGCATCAATAGCTGGAAAAGAAGGTAACCCAAATGCTTCAGCATATAGTTCTTCCAAGGCAGCGGTTATAGGTCTCACCAAATCCTTGGGAAAAGAATTAGCGGATCATCCAATAACGGTAAATTGTGTAACACCAGCAGCCGTTAAAACAAGTATATTTGATCAAATGAGCCAAGAACACATCGATTATATGCTGTCAAAAATTCCAATGGGTCGATTTGGAAAACCGGAAGAAATATCATCCCTTGTTTGCTGGCTAGCCTCTACAGAAAGCTCCTTCACGACGGGGGGAGTTTTCGATATTTCAGGAGGTAGAGCTACTTATTAAATGGAAAATTGACATTGTTACTGCTATGTTTTTTAAAATCAAAAAATTCAAAAGGTATATTAAAAAATCATTGAATAGAACAAAGAGAAAGCTAGTAAAATCAGTAAGAAAGCAAATGATAAGTTGAATTCCTTTCTGTATTTTTCCAAAAAAATTGATGCACTTTTGATGGAAGCTAGAGAGACTATAGTACAATAAACAAGAGTATCGATACCACCAGCCATTAAGGCCATTAGACTGTGCAAAACGATAGTTTGATCAGGAGAGAGAAATTGACTAAATAAGGAAACAAAAAATATACAAATTTTTGGATTGAGAACCGCAACTAAAAACCCTTCAAAAAATCTATTATATTTTTTTTGATGTTCAATTTCAGCCCTAGATTTGACATTAGAATTAAAACTATTGCCTGCAATTTTGAAGGCTATCCAAAGTAAGAAAAATGCTCCAATAACCTGGATGACAGTAAAAACATTATAGTAATGTTCAATTAAAACTCCTAACCCAAGTGTACTCAGTAGTGCATACAGAAATACGCCTATGCCGTGTCCTATAGAAGCAGAAAATCCCGACTTTTTTCCTTCAGAAGAGACAAAGCCTAGAACGACCATCAGACTTGGACCTGGAGAGCAAGCTCCCAAGAAGCATATCAAACCTAGATAAAACCAGTCCTGTAAAATCATTAAATACCCTAAAATCTTTTAATCTACTTTAATTCTCGACGAATAAAATTCGCAGATGGTATTTTAAAACCTTCAAACTCCACCTCAAAATCATTGTAATTGAACCAGAAGCATTCACCAGTATTTCTTCTTTCCCTAATCCCTTCGGGCATTTGCTTAAAAGGCAATTTTTCATCTTCAAAAATTCTTAAAAAAATATTCTTCATTGCACTTTCATCTGGCCAGCCAGCTAAATATTGAATATTGCCATTAGAAATTAGCGCAGGATCACCAGATTCTGTTTTCATCAATATTTTGGCCGATGTACTTATGAGCTCTCTATACCTAACAAAACAACCTTCCTCAGAAAGTCTAACTGGAGTTTCAGGTCTGAAGGTTTCAGACGCTATAATTTCCAGATCAAATCTGGGGAAAAAGGAACTGAACCCCTTTAGATTAAAATTTCTGTCCCGACAACCTGCCCTAGGTCCGACTAGCACTGTATGAGAAAATTCATTTATTTTCTCTACTAGTTTATTTTCCATAAACATAGCGCCTGGAATTAAGATCAATTTGTATCCATCAAAACTGTCAGCATTGGGTGAGATGAAATCTATTGACTGACCAAGTTTTCTCAACCCTCTGTAGAAATCGAAAACTAAATCAAAATAACTATTACCTTTACCATGCGGTTGTATCCTCCAATATCTTTCAGATTCATAATCAAAGACAATACCTATTTGAGATTTACTTTTTTTAACCTCTGAGGCATTTTTTAGCTCAGAAGAAATCTCTTGAATCTCATTTGTTACTGGCATTTTCTTGCCAGCCGGGCATTGCAAACCAGAGTGCAACTGTTCTTGTGCCGACTTAGCCTGCCTCCAGCGAAAGAAAGAAACCACTTCTGCTCCGTGCGCAAAGGCCTCCCAAGTCCAAACTCGAACCATTCCCTCCAAAGGCATAGGGTTAAAGGGAGCCCAATTGACGCTTCCAGGTTGTTGTTCCATTACCCACCATCGACCATTCCCCACAGCCCGATATAGGTCATGATGAAAAGCTTGAAAATCTGGATCACCTTGTCTTGCATACGTTATCCTATGTGACTCAGATGCTGATATCCTATCTTCAAGAAATCCAAGTGGATAGCTATCCCAGCTTGCAAAATCCAAATTGTCGCTAACTTTGAAGTGATCAAATTCAGTGATTTTTCCCATAAAATTATGTGTAATAGGTGAAGATGAATATTTCTTTATGATCAATGCTTGTCTCTTGTTAAACTCAGCAACCTTTTCACTGCAGTATTCCAGGAATGATAATGAATGGGCGGGGTTTGGATCAGTAACACAATTAATTGGGAAGCCAATTTGATCGAAACTGGCGTAAGTCATAGACCAAAAATTGTTACCCCAAGCATGGTTAAGGTTATCAATCGGGTTGCATTTTTTTCCTAGATTATGAGAGAATTTATACTTCAACCACTTTTGATACCCGTTTAAAGCCGCCGCACTATAGGATATAGTGGTATCGTGACAACCATACTCATTATCTATCTGCCAGGCCTTTATATTAGGATTCCTACCATAGCGTTTCGCTATTATTTCAACCACAAGTTCACAGTGACGTACAAATTTTTCATGACTAAAACAGTAATGCCTTCTTGACCCAAATTGACGACTTATACCTGACTGTTCCACTGGAAGCATATCTGGATAGAGATCAACCATCCACCTTGGTGGAGCCGCCGTAGGAGTACCTAGCACTATTTTTATTCCATTTTTACCCATAATATCAATAACTTCATCTAACCATTCAAAATCATATATATATGGTTGTGGCTCAATTTTTGCCCATGAAAATTCAGCAATCCTAACCCAGGAAATTCCTAACCTCTTCATATTTTGTGCATCAGTCTCCCAGATATTTCTAGGCCACTGCTCTGGATAATAGCAAACACCTAGGCATCTTTTCATTTCTTTCTCCTAAAATTATTAAAAATAAAAATAGTGAAAACTTTAAAACGTTTTTCAATCATGTCTTATTGCAGCTCCATCACTACTTAGTTATTAAATTAAGTAATCATCATATGGTAATCTTAATCATTAAGAAGGCTTTGATATGTAACCTTTAATCCATTTAATGACAGTTCATTAGAGAGAAAAATTCTTGATTTGACACCTTGTTTTTTTAAAACTTCACTGTAAATTTCAGCAACAGGGTCAGTGCCAACGATTATGACATTATTTTCTAACCAAAAATGCCGACTTCCAGCTATTTCTAATCCAATTGTATACCCTGACAGCCTTGATCTAGTTTCTGTAGCAGGAGAATGATTCAGTAAATTATTTGCTCTTAATTTGAATAGGTGGGATGAAAATTTATGCGGTTTATTAAAGATTTCTAAAGCAGCCTCTTTTGCTTCATTCATATTTATCTTTCCAGAAGAAGCTGCGAACTTAATGATAGAATGGTTTGAAAGAACATCAAACATTTCCCCAGTCATGAATGTCTCAAAAAAAATGACTTCCCCACCTCCAATTTTGACCCACTTTGTATGGGTACCTGTAAAACACATCACTCCTTCAAAATCAGGATTTTTATGTAAAAAACCTAGGATTTGAGTTTCTTCTCCTCTCATTATGTCGGGTATTTGGCTTTGCTTAAGACCAGGAATAATTCTAAC
>PACC02000068.1 GCA_002699695.2 Paracoccaceae bacterium
ACTCAGAACACTTCCTTCTCTGACAACATATAGTCTAGCAGGTCGCAACCTCAAAGCTTCAATGTCATCCATACATTGTAAAATGACTAAATCACCCTTACACCCCTTTTTAAGACCATAACCATCCAAACCCAGGATTTTAGCTGGATATTCAGTTACAGCATTAAAACATTCTCGCATTTGTGCTGCGCCAGTCATTTGAGCCACATGTAAGGCCATGTGAGCCACATCAAGCATGTCCTGAGAACCTAATGGATACCATGGGTCCAACACACAATCATGTCCGAAAGCGACAGTTAATCCTGCCCGTAATTGCTCTGGGATCCTGGTTAACCCTCTTCTTTTTGGATAAGAGTCGTGTCGTCCTTGTAATGTTATATTAATTAAAGGATTAGCTATGACAGATACGTTAGCCTCTGACATCAATGGGAGAAGTTTAGAAACGTAATAATTGTCCATTGAATGCATCGAGGTTAAATGGGACCCGGCCACCCTACCTTCCAATCCAAGTCGCACGGTTTCTTTGGTCAATGTTTCTATATGGCGAGACATTGGATCATCACTCTCATCGCAATGCATGTCCACCTGAAGTCCTTTTGAAGCAGCTAGTTCACAAAGATATTTAATGGATTCGGTGCCTTCTTCCATGGTCCTTTCAAAATGCGGAATTCCTCCCACTACTTCAACACCTAGTTCCAAGGCCTTGCTCAAGTTAGTTTTTGAACCAGCCCTAATTAAGCCATCTTGCGGGAAAGCTACAAGTTGCAAATCAAGCCAGGACTTATACTCACTCTTAATATCTAACATAGCTTCAACAGCTAGCAGACTTGGATCAGAGATATCAACATGGGAACGAATACTTAAAGTTCCTCTAGCAATTGCCCATTGGCAAAGTTTTCTAGCTCTTTTTTTGAGAGCATCGGCAGTTAAATTTGGTTTCAATTCACCCCATAATTTAATGCCTTCCAGTAAAGTTCCACTCTGATTTACCCGAGGGATACCATAGCTCAAAGTAGCATCTAGGTGAAAATGGCTATCAACAAATGGAGTCGTCACAAAATAACCTTTTGCATCAATAGTGGGAATATCTATTAAATCTCTAACGTTACCAATCTCTGCTATTATCTTATCCAGAATAAGAATGTCTTGCACTTTATTATCCTTAAATCTGGCATTTTTAACCAATAAATCAGACAAGATGATCTCCTTTAATTAATGACGTTCTCCACGTCGAAAAGGTATTAATAATGCTTTAGGGTACCGAGTACTTTTTGCCGCAAAGACCATAGCAGCTATACTCAACACATATGGAAGCATTAAGAAAAACTGATAAGGTATGACGGCTCCAGCCAACTGTTGCGCTCTAACTTGATAAGCATCAAGACCAGCAAATAATAGTGCTCCTAAAATCGCCCTTTCTGGTTTCCAAGCAGCAAAAATCACTAACGCTACAGCAATCCAACCCCGCCCATTAATCATTCCAAAATAGAATGCATTAAATGCTGACATGGTTAGGTAAGCGCCACCAACGGCCATCAAAGCACTACCTATCATCACAGCAATAGTTCGAATTCGAAGGACATTAATTCCTTGAGCTTCCAATGCCATAGGGTTTTCACCAGCCATCTTGACAGCTAATCCAAAGGGACTCCGGTTAAGAAACCATATTACGATTGGTACAGCCAAAAAGGCTAAATAAGTGAAAAAAGTTTGCTGAAAAAAAATTGGCCCTAGAAAGGGAATATCAGATAAATACAAGATTTCAATTGGTTCAAAGGCTTTAATTTTAGGCGGGGTAGTTGATGTTGGTAATATTAATCTAAAAGCAAAATAACTTATAGAAGCGGCTAATAGAGTTATTCCAATTCCTGTAACATGTTGTGAGGCGCCAAGGTGCACAGTGAATCCCGCATGGATCAACCCAAAAATAGCTCCAATTAAAGCCGCAAAAATGATACCAAGACTTAAATCAGCCCCTAGATAAACTGCCGTCCAGCCTACCATTGCTCCGGCGGTCATTATCCCTTCTATACCTAAGTTTAGCACACCTGCTCTTTCACAGATCAACTCTCCTAACGTAGCCAATAATAATGGGCAAGCTATCCTAACTGTAGCTGCCCAAAATCCAGCATTCACAAATAGTTCCAAGAATTCAATTATCAAAACTTCAACTTTCCTATCTGAATTTTATAGTTAATTAAAATTAAACTGACTAAGACAGACAAAACTGTAATGGCCACGACTACATCTGCTAAATAAGTTGGAACATTAACTGCTCTACTCATTGAATCAGCACCAACATAAATCATGGCTAAAAATAGTGCCGAAAAAATAATACCTATTGGGTTTAACGCTGCTAACATGGCTACTGCAATGCCTGTATAACCAAAGCCAGGGGATAAATCTAAGGTTAGATAGCCTTTCAAACCTGTAGTCTCTGTTATACCAGCAAATCCAGCCAGGGCTCCACTTAAACAAGCAACGACTAACACTGTTTTGAATAGAGGAATTCCTGCATGATAAGTTGCAGAGGGATTATGACCTACAGATTTTATTCTAAAACCAAAAGCTGTCCGTGATAAAAGTACCCACAAGCAAATAGCAACAACTATTGCAATCAAGAAACCAAGGTGTAGGCGTGTCCTCTCCAGAATTTGAGGTAAAACTCCGTTATCAATAACAGGACTACCCTGCGGCCACCCTAAAGACATTGGGTCCTTCATTGGCCCCTCTAAAAGATAACTGACAAACAAAAGAATCACAAAATTCATGAGTAAAGTTGTGACAACTTCATCAACTTTGTAAAGTTGCCTTAATATGACCAGAGGTAATATCACTAATGCGCCAGCTAAACCACCAACCAAGAACAAAAAAGGTATCATAAGGAATTGTGGCAAGTGAATTAATCCAGTGCCGAAAAAGGTTGCCGCCAAAGCTCCTGCATAGAGTTGCCCCTCAGCTCCTATATTCCAGAATTTTGCTCTAAACGCTATACCAGCAGCCAGTCCTGTTAGAATTAACGGTGTCGCCCGAGCTCCAGTTTCGGCCAATGCATTAGGTGACCCAAAGGCGCCTTTTATTAGATAAAAAAAGGATTCTATTGGAGGGGCTCCAGCAATGAATAACAATACAAAAGCACATAGCAGAGAGAATATTATCGCTCCAAATGGTGCAATAATACTGAGAGCCGGTGAATAAGTTTCTCTTACCTCTAAACGCATGTTAGTCTCACAAAATACCGCTCCCAGTCATCATTAAACCTATTTCCCTCTTCTCTAATTTGTCATAATTGTAAGGGCCCATAAGCTTTCCATCAAACATAATGGAGATCACATCGCTTACGAGTAATAACTCATCAAGATCTTCAGTTATAAATAATACTGCTTTCCCTTTATCACGCTCTTCCAAAAGTAGTTTTTGAACAGACACTATGGCTCCCTCATCCAGACCTCTAGTTGGCTGGCAGGCTATGATTATTTCAGGGTTACGTTTTAACCAACGCCCTATCAACAGTTTCTGGATATTACCTCCTGAAAGAAGTCGAGTCGGTTGGCTCAAAGATTGAAATCTAACATCATTTTCTTCACAAATTTCGCCAACAAACTTTATTGAACTCTTTTTATTTAGAAAACCAAATCTATTTGCAATCTTAGGGTTTTTTGTTTCGGTGAGTACCCCATTATCTAATATGCTTAACTCTCCGACTACACCATCCGAAGTTCTATCTTCCGGAATATAAGCAACTCCCTCATCCATGAATGCTCTAGGAGTGATTTTTTTAATACGTTTACCATTAATTAAAAGATCTCCTGAGTCTGGTCTAATGTGGCCCGCCATAACTTCTGCAAAAGTCCGTTGACCATTTCCAGACACTCCGGCTATTCCATGTATTTCTCCGCCAAAAAGTTCAAAATTAATATCAGATAGACCCATCGGACTTCCTACATTTGAAGATATATTAAGCCCAATTAATTCCATTAATTTTTCAGTTTTTTTGCCTTTATTTTTCTCAGGTCTTTCGGTTTTTTTGCCAACTATCATTTCTGCTAAGATACTTTTGTCAAAATTAGCTTTGTCCATAGATCCGGTTAGCTTCCCATTTCTAAGAACTATAATTCGGTCACTAATTCGTAAGATTTCATCTAGCTTGTGCGAAATAATTATTACGCCTAACCCAACCTTGACCATGGATCTAATGATCAAAAATAGTTGATCCACTTCTTGAGGAGTTAAACTTGCCGTCGGTTCATCAAGTATTACAAGTTCGCAATCTCCAAATAATGTCTTTATTATTTCAACTCTCTGCTTTTCCCCAATTGACAAATCAGAAATAATTGCCCGTGGATCGACAGCAAGTCCAAATTCACCTGAAATTTTAGTAATTTTGTGTTCTATTTGCTTAAAATCTATGGAAAAACCCAATAAAGATTGGTTCCCTATAGCTATATTTTCAAGTACTGAAAGATTTTCAGCAAGCGTAAAATGCTGGTGAACCATTCCAATACCTAAATTTATAGCTGCCCTTGTATTTCCCACAGGGATTTTTTCCCCTTTAAATTTTATAGATCCACTGTCAGGCAAATAATGACCAAAAATGATGTTCATTAATGTTGTCTTGCCTGCACCATTTTCACCCAATACCGCAACAATTTCCCCCTCAGATACAGAGAAAGAGATATCGTTATTAGCAGTTAAGTCTCCAAAACTCTTGGAGATGGATTCTACTTCCAGTAAGGAATGCATATTTATGATTTCAATTAATTGAGGCTGTCACTACAGTGACAGCCTCTAAAAGATCAAAAAGTTGATTTGGGCTCATTATCATTAATTTCTACTACAAATGTCCCTGCCATTATTTCTTTACTAAGAGCTTCTACTCGCGCTTTGACTGCTTCAGGAACTTTGCTATCAAACTCATAATAAGGTGCAAGAGTGGCACCACCTTTGGCCATCATAGTCCAACTATGGTACTCCTCTGCTGAAAACGTGCCACTCTTAGTTCTTTCAATAGCATGATCGATGGCCGACTCCATATGCCATAAAGCTGACGTTACAACTACACCGGTACCATCTTCTTCTTTATTCATGTCATTAACATTACCAAAAGCAATTATACCCTTTTCACGGCAGGCATCGACTACACCAGCTCGCTCGGCATACATCACGTCAACACCGGCCTCTACCTGGGCTATCGCTGCTTCCTTGGCTTTCGGGGGATCATACCAAGACCCAATAAATGTAACTTTAAATTTAATATCCGGCTTGACAGACAAAGCACCATTCATAAAAGCATGGAAAAGTCGATTGACTTCACCAATAGGGTATCCACCAACCATTCCAATCTTATTGGCCTTTGTCATATGACCGGCAATAATCCCCATCAGGTAGCAAGGTTCATGAATATAATTATCAAATACAGAAAAATTATTTCCATGAGGTTTAAACGGATCTCCCATTAAGAATGCTATCTCAGGATAGTCATCTGCAACCTTTCGAGCCTCTTTACTAATGCCAAAGGCCTCTCCAACAATTAATTGTACGCCAGAGGCACAATACTCTCTTAAGACTCTTACATAATCTGTATTTGATACCTTTTCAGAAAAAACATAGTCTATGTCACCTCTTTTAGCCGCAGCATCTAAAGCCAAATGAAGCCTAGCATCCCATTTTTGTTGTATTGGTTGAGTGTAAATTCCCGCTACTTTTATCTTTTGACCAGCAAAAGCTTTGAGGTTGCCTAACGAAAGAACAGCACCAGCAGCAATTCCGGTATTAAAACTTCTTCTTGAAATTATTGGTTTTTTCATTTTTGTCTCCCTATGTGAAATTAGAATTTACCTGAACTCTCTCAAAATATAAATACCTTTAATTTAGAAAAAATATATTATTAAAGACAAACTTAAGTACTAAATAATTTTGTTATCTTCCACACAAAAAATAACTTTGTCATGACTCCCTATTCAAGAGTAACAGACTTAGGCAAATTGATATTATTGCTGCACCTATTAGAACAACATGATCTGAAGAGATATCCAAAAAAACAACTTCTGTAATAACTACCCAGATAGGAATGGCATAGGTATAAGCCATTACCTTGATTGAACTTAACCTGACCGCAGAATATTGAATAAGGAAAAAACTGGTTGCCGTAGCAAAAATAGCTAAATAAAAAATCACCAAGAATACAAAAAATGGTAAATCGGACCAAGGAACCGCCCTAATTTCATTGAAACTAAAAAAACCAACTATAATAACTCCTGCTGACAATGTTCCAAAGGTTTGAACAATAGCAGGTTCACCTTGGTTAAACCTAGGAATTAAAGCAGCGTATATTGCGTGACATACGCAACCAATGAAAAACAACTTCTCACCATAGCCAATATTGAAATTTCTTACATTACCTAAATCTCCATCAAAAATTATCCAAAGAGCCCCTATTGCTGCAACCAAAACAACAGTCCAGACTTTTCCTGACATCCTGCGACCAGAAAAGAATAAATCAAAAAAGCCAGCTAATACCGGGGTAAGCGTAAAAACCACAGCCATAGAGGTTGAAGAAGCCGTTTTCAACCCTTCAAACATGGTGATAAAGTATATAGCTATCAGTGAACCCAAAATAGCTGACTTCCAAACAGACAATGATTTAGAGTGTGACCACTTTTTCTGAGTGGTGAGAACAATTGAAATGAAAATTAATGCTATTAGAAAACGTGAAAACGTCACCGCATTCGGTTCGACATAATTAGCTATTCTTGAACCTGCAACAAAGGAGACCGAGACTAATATAGAAAAACTTAGCATGGAAATGTGACCACTTAAGACAGATTTTGAGGGCATCCACATTTATTTTTCTAACACATCCAATAAGTAATTATTACCAGTCTAATTAAAATGAGGAACCTGGCTCACTTAGAAAGAGCTGTTCTTCTTTTGACGATTTTCTTCCAAGTATCTGATTTCTATGGGGGAATCTATTATATTTACATATAATATCATGATGTTTTTTTGCAAATTCAAAGGTTCTCTGATTAGTATATTTTTTGAAAAGAGGTAAGGACATTTCCTGAATAGCAAGATTTTCGCTATGCATCATAGGCATTAATATGAAATGTCTCCATGCGTCATTTTCAGTTTGTAAATAGTCATTTTTTATTGCATGCAAGCTTAAATCTAAAGCCTTTAGATCCCCTGAAAATGCCTTTGCTTTATCTCTATAAATATTCCTTGTGAACTGATCCAACAATAAAATTAAACTCATACAACTCTCCAAATTTTTTTTCCAATAGTCCAACTTGTTTGCTAGAGCTAACTTTACCTGATTTGAAAATTTTTTAGATAAAATGGAGTCAAAATCTTCATCTTTTTCAAACCATTTGTCAGGTTTTATTTCCTCAAACCAAAATTGAGTTATTGCTGAATAATGCATGCCTGTTCCCTCTTTATCTGAATTATTTTAATTTAAATAGGAATCAGTATAACATTGTGATTCCGCAGAGACCATATTTAGAGAGACATTCAATCTATCCAAATTTATAAAACTAACAAATTTTTTTTGATTTAATTAATAACTGAACTCTATATTAACCTTGTCACCCTAAAATAACTTTCTTGCCAAAATTATTACTAAATTCGGCAGTAAGACCAAAAATTTTACCCACTTCAATGGAAACCCGTTTATCATCCAAATCGCTCAATAAATACTTGATTTGCTCTCCCTCAGGATGTGTAATTTTTAGATTACTCAGATTATAATCATTTGCTTTTAATTTTTTTGATGGATGATCGTGCATAGACTGCCACTTAATAAATGCTGGAAACAAGCCATCAAAAGGTAATAGTCCGCTTTGCGGGACCACAATCTCCCAATTAAGTTTTCCTCTGGAAACATTCAGTATTTCACCTACTTTAATAGGGAGCTTAGCCAATTTTGCATTAAGATTTTCGCAAGAACAAACCCAATTGGTTAAACGTGGGTTACCAGAAAAATTATCTAAATTGAACCAGCGGGAATATGGAGGTTTTGGTACACTAGGATCTACAGCAATACATTCTAGGTAAAGGCCATCATTTAACCCTAATAGCTTATTGTGCGTTCCAAATAACTTGTGCTTGCCTCCATCTTCCATTCGCACTCCTAACGAATCTTCTACGTACTCACAAGTTTCTTTTAAATGGCTTCCCGATACCACCAAATGGTCTATTAGCATCTGAGATTCTCACTCATAATTTTTAAAAATAAAATATTAACTTGCATTGGTTTGAAAGCAAGTCTGTGGACTTAATCCTCCCCATGCAATGAAATCTCCATTCCTATAATTTTTCTTTCCATAACGAAGGACTGTTTTACCATCGCCCAAAGTTACAAATCCTCCAGCCCCCAATAGAATTGCATGGCCAGCTGCGGTATCCCATTCCATTGTTGGTCCAAATCTTGGATAAACATCTGCTTCCCCTTTTGCAAGAGAACAAAATTTCATTGAAGAACTGGCAGAAACTACATCCGTTATATTTTTATTCTTAAGCCATTGATCTGTTTTTTGAGAACGATGCTTTTCGCTAGCTACAGCAATGGCTCCATCCCAATCGCTTACCCTGACTTTGATAGGCTTGATAAATCCTTCTTTTTCTTCAATGTATGAGCCACTCTCGCTTACACCAAAGAACATTTGTTTGGTAACTGGGACATAGATAAGACCCAGAAGAGGATCTCCATTTGATATGAGGCCAATATTTACCGTAAAACTTCCTCTACCATCAAAATCTAAGAACCCTTTTGTTCCATCGAGAGGGTCAACCAAAAAATATTTACTATGAACGTCAAGTGTGTGGCTTTTTGGATCTTCCTCACTAATAACTGGAATTTCAGGTAAAAGTCTTTTTAATGCTTTTAAAATAATTTCCTCAGATCTCTTGTCAGCTAATGTGACAGGTGATCCATCTTCTTTAAAATTAGGTTTAGCTCCTACCCTATAAATATCCATTATCTCCTCCCCAGCCCTACGCATCACTGGTTTGAGCTTAATTATAAGGGATTCTAAGTTCATTTAATCGTCACAAAATTGGAAGTATCTATTAAAAAATAATAGTGTGAAAAATTCATACCCTTGCACCAAGTAAACCTAGGCTTCTTAGCTTCAGCATAATTTCAGAAGCACAATGTTCTACAGAAGAGTTCTCAGAGTCAATTTCAAGTTCAGGACTTTGAGGAACCTCATATGGATCTGAAATACCTGTAAATTCCTTAATTTTTCCTAACCTTGCTAATTTATAAAGCCCTTTTCGATCTCGTCTCTCACAAACTTCTAAAGTAGTAGATAAATACACCTCAACAAATGAACCAAAGGACTGAATCTCTTCTCTCACAGCCTTTCTTGTCTGTTCATACGGTGCGATAGGAGCACAAATAGCTATGCCACCATTCTTTACTATCTCCATAGCGACATAACCTATCCGTCGAATATTTAAGTCTCTATGTTCTTTAGAAAAACCAAGCTCAGAGCTAAGCCTCTTTCGAACTATATCGCCATCAAGCAATGTAACCGGACGATCTCCAATTTCTAAAAGCATATTTAGCAAGGCATTTGCTATCGTAGACTTTCCAGACCCAGATAACCCAGTAAAAAACACGGTAAAACCCTGTTGATTTCTTGGCGGCCTTGAACGCCTTAACTCCCTGATAACGTCCGGAAAAGAAAACCATTCAGGGATGGGAAGATCATTATTCAACCTTCTCCTCAATTCGGTTCCAGATATCTCTAGGGTTTTTGCTCCAATAGGAACCTCATTAATAGCTTCAAATTGAGCTTTATCTTCTACATACACAAAATTTTTAAATTTAATCAAGTTGATATTAATTTTGTCCTGAAACCGTTCAAAGAATTCCTGGGCCTTGTATGGCTCATAAAAAGGCTTATTGTCGCTGGTCAACCCGGGGCCAGCATGATCTCTACCAATAATGAAATGCGTACAACCATAATTGGCCCTTATAAGGCCATGCAATATAGCCTCTCTTGGACCAGCCATCCTCATTGCTAAATTTAATAAGGAAAGACAGGTACTGGATCTAGGATATTGGTGAAGTATTGCTTCATAACAGCGAACCCTGGTAAAGTGGTCAATATCACCAGGTTTAGTCATACCTACAACCGGATGAATTAATAAATTAGCCTGGAATTCTTCTGATGCTCGATGAGTCAGTTCATAATGGGCACGATGTAGAGGATTCCTAGTTTGAAACGCAACAATTCTAGACCAACCAAGTTCATTAAACTTCTTCCTCAATTCATTAGGTGTATCCCGAAGAGCTTTGAAATCATAAAATGTTGGCTTATTTACTCCAATGACTGACCCTCCAACATAAACTGATCCAGCTTTATGTTTCAGATAACTTACTCCAGGGTGTTCAGTATTATTACTACCAAAGACATTTTCTGCTTCAAGAGCTTTGTCTGGCGACCAAATATCTTCTACAGTCAAAATTGCCAAGATAACACCTTCTTGATCCCTAAGAGCTATTTCTTCACCTGGCTTAATCATATCAGCAAAATTTTCTGAAACATCTAGGTTTATTGGGATGGGCCATAGATCACCACTAGTTAGGCACATATTTTCACAAACTGAATTATATTCGTCTTTGCTTAAAAAACCTGTTAGAGGGTAAAAAGCTCCATTCAGTATCAAATCTAAATCACACGCCTGACGAACTGTAAGATGCCATGATTTAAGGGTGGGAGCTTTTTCTTTGAGATACTCAAGTTTTTCATCTTGAGCAAATAGTTCTGGAATTTCACAAAGCAACATATTCTCCTTTCACTATAGCCTATAGAAAAGTTTATTGGGAATCGCTTCAATCACGAAAATTGATAAATTGAGTAGGCGTTTGAAGGTTCAGGGCTTTGATCATTTGAATGGCTCTCTGTAAATCATCTCTCTTTTGCCCTGACACTCTTATCTCGTCTCCTTGTATTTGACTTTTTACCCTTAGTTTAGATTTTTTAATTTCTGTATTGATAATTTTAGCCTCTTCCTGCTGGATTCCTTGCACAATTTCAAATCGGATTCGAATAGTATTTCCAGAAGCTGATTCACGGCTAATTTCACGAAGAACTTGAGGGTCAATTTTTCTCCTAACGATATTAGCAATCAATATCTCGTAAACTTGCTTTGCTTTTAAATCATCCTCAGTCACAACCATTATGAAATCCGTCTCTAATTGCACATCTGAAATTGATCCCTTAAAATCATATCTTTGCCCAATTTCCTTCATGGAATTTGAAACTGCATTTTTTAGCTCGCTTACATCTACTTTACTTACAATGTCAAAACTTGGCACTTCTGCTCCCAAAAATTTAATTTTAAATTATTTTCTTTTTGGTTGATTTTTTAATACTTTGTCAACAGAGTCTCTTGATCTCATTTTATCCAAAAATGCTGTCAAATTAGGTCGACCTTCCCTTAATCGTGCTTTATTTAAATCCCAGCGACTGAGGGTATAAAAATAAAAGTCAACGGCTGATATCTGATTTCCACACAAAAATGGGGAAAACAATCCTTCGAGATAATCAAAAACTATAGACTGTTCTTCCTGAGCCTTTACTAAAAGACTCTGACAACCAATTTCATCAACATATGCTATACAATGATGCTGCCGATGATATGCTGGGTAGAGAGTGGTTGATAAAAGAGCTAGAACTTGCCAGTAAAGCATAAACTCAGGTTCTTTTATCCCAGGAGTTAATCCTGGAAATTGACTAGTGATATGCGTGACAATTGCGACAGTTTCAAAGATCTTAGCTCCGCCTGGACAAATTAAAACAGGGATTCGACCTAAAGGATTAAATCTTTCATTACTCAGGTCACTTAGATCCGTTGGTTTGGAAAAATCTATCCCATACCCTACACCTAGTTCTGTCAAAAGAAATTCTGGAATTAAAGACCCCGCACCAGGTCGGCCTAAAATTTTGTATTTGTCCATTTTACCTCGCAAATATATTGCTGTTCATTTTCCTACCAGAGTATAAACAAAATAACTAGACAATTGAAATAACCTCAAGATTATCAATGTACACTCACAGAAATTTAAAATACGCTTTTAAATAAATTATTTACTTACTTGGGGAAAGTCCTCAACATTTCAGAAAACCTTAAAATAGACATGCTGAAGCACCACAAAACTACACGAGGTATTTATTATGTCATAGCTGCCGGTATTCTTTGGTCTATGATGGGTATTGGCATAAGATTAATCGAGAGCGCTAATGTTTGGCAGATACTTTTGTATCGATCATTAAGTTTGGTTGTATTTCTATACGTAGTCTTACAACTCAAAAATAAGAAAAACCCCTTCCTTTTAATCTATCGCGCACAAACTCCAGCATTTTTTGCGGCAGCAGGACTTTTTATGGCTTACTCCGGAGCGATCTATGCAGTCCAAAATACTACTGTGGCAAATGCTATGCTTCTGTTTGCTTCTGCTCCATTTATAACAGCAATTCTGGGCTATCTTTGTCTCGGAGAGAAAGTTCCTAATTACACTATAATAGCTATAGCCTTTGCTATGTTTGGAATTGCTATAATGGTCTTTGAAAGTGTGGGTAGTAATACGTTAAGGGGTAGTGCTGCTGGGGTTATATCAGCCTTTGGATTTTCGATATTTACTATTTCTCTCCGATGGGGGAAACAGACAGATATGCTACCAGCAGTTTTTCTGTCAGGATTACTGGCAATTACCTTGACAATTCCAATATGTTACTACCAAGGCATGAGCTTACTATTGAACCGTTCAGACGCAATGTTGGCATTAGGCTTAGGAATTTTCCAAGTAGGAATTGGGTTAGTTTTATATACTATCGGCTCAAAGTCTGTTCCTGCTGCTGAATTAACCCTGCTTTCGCTATCTGAAGTGCTATTAGGACCTATTTGGGTATGGCTTTTCTTAGGAGAAAAGGCTAGCCAAATGACTTTCTTAGGGGGGATAATCCTATTGATGGCTATTTGTTATAATTCTACCCTATTGATCAAGAACAGGCACAAGAAAAATATTTCTTGACCAACTATCTCAAAAACTAAGCACCAATTTGAGATACGGAGACTTTGATATAGCCAACTTTGCTTGCAACATTAAATTAAAGCACCCAGAATACTAAGAAATTTGGTGAAATCTTCCCGACTATTCCACAAATGCGGTGTTATCCTCAAATATCCAGAACGTTCAGACAAGTAAATCTTGTCTTCTCGAAATTTTGATAATATCCGTGAACTATCATTATCTGGCAGTTTTACGCCAATAAAATGTGGTGCACGCTCTTTCTCACTCAGAGTAGTTAATCCCAATGTGTCCAATTCCGCACAAAGCATCCTAGAATTATTCTGAAGCGTATTTTGCACATTTTCAATTCCCCAGTCAGCAAGTTGATTCAGTGCCGCCTTAACACCAGGCAGTAAAGAAAAATTGGCTCGCTCTCCCATATCAAATTTACTTGCTCCAGGCTGATACTCAAATTTATAGTCAGTTAACTTAGAAAAATTATCACTATCTTTTCTTCCTGACCAAGTTTGTTCCAGGGGGCTACCTTCCAAAAACTTATCACTAACATATAAGAAAGCGGTAGAATACGGACCTAACATCCATTTATAATTTGCTATAACTGCAAAATCAGGCTGAACTAAAGAGAGGTCCGTTACCATCGCACCTGCTGATTGAGTCAAGTCTAGAATTAACTTTGCGCCTGCTCCATTGCAGGCCTCTTTAATCTGATTAAGATTTAAGAGAGCTCCATCGGTCCACCTAACATTGGGAATAGCGACAGCAGCCACACGTTCATCGATTGCATTGATGAGATTAGCTGTAATGTTACCACTATATCCGACATCAAGTATTTCTACAGAGCCACCACTGTGTTTCACCAAATCAAACCAGGGATAAACGTTTGAAGGGAACTGATCTTTCAGTACAATTATTTTTTGATCAGAATTGATCTGAATATTCTTGGCTGCTGAAGAAATTCCATAAGATGTAGATGGAATTAAAGCTACATTCTTTGAATCTATGTTGAATAATTTTGCGAATGCAGACTTTACTTCTTCTAAATCGTCAAAAAATTGCTCTTTCGGAGATATCTCCCAAGGGCGTGATTCTAATGTTGAACCTTGTTTAATTGCCTCCAAAACATTAAATGAAATCGGTGACATATATGCCGTATTTAAGTAAACAACATCTTCTGGAATATTAAAAAGATGTCGTTGACATTTTAAGATCTCAACCATTTAAACCCCCGACAAAAATTTATATGCTTTATGTATTTAAATATCGCAATCCATGAAATCACTCATAAACCTATAAAACTTTAATTAAGCGATTTTCAAACT
Organism: Paracoccaceae bacterium; assembly: GCA_002699695.2. Lineage (GTDB taxonomy): Bacteria > Pseudomonadota > Alphaproteobacteria > Rhodobacterales > Rhodobacteraceae > CACIIZ01. The sequence goes on from PACC02000068.1 coordinate 14,368, forward strand.
ATACTCTAAGACCAAATTAGAAATTTTGCACAGGAAATTAAAATGAAAAATATTATTATCATACTTTTGTTGTCTACCTATGGCACGTTAGTTCAAGCAGACGTAACAAAAATAGACAACAAACAATTAATGTCACTAATAGAAGATGGTGTGCCCATTATTGATATTAGGAGAAAGGAAGAATGGCAACAAACCGGCATTGTAAAGGATAGTTTCTTAATGACCTTTTTTAATAAAGATGGCAAAGCTGATGTAACACAGTGGTTACAAAAATTAGATTTGCTGGCCAGTAAGGAAGACCCTTTCATACTCATTTGCCGTACAGGTAGAAGAACAGGAATAGTCGCTAATTTCTTAGATAAAAAATTAGGTTATAAGAAAATTTATGATGTTACAGACGGGATTACTGAATGGATTAAAAAAGGTCACCCTACAGTTAAGCCTTGATAAATCAAACCAATAACAAGTAATGACTATTATTTTTTTAATTTTGTATTAAAAGCTACCATCCTTTGTATTAAACTAGAACCCAGGACCCCTTCATGAAAGCCAACCGCACATATATGAATTAGAATGAGTGATAAAAGTACGTTTGATAACCCGTTGTGAATAGATAAAACTATTCCTGAATTAACGTACCAACCTAAAAGACCAGTGATTGGCATTGCAATTACTAATAAGTATAAGGCCAAATGAGAAATTTTTCCTAACACCTTGATAATAGAAGGTACTTTGTTGGACAGCACAGGAGCCCCGAAATAAAGGCGCATTCCTATTCGTAAAATCATCAACCCAAAAATAAATAAACCAACTTGGTAGTGACTGGCGAAAAAATCACATTCAACGGAAGCTAGTTCCGAGTTTTTACATTTGTTCAGCCTGTCATCAGAAAATCCATTACTTGATACGTATTGATAAAAAACAAGAACAGCAATTAACCAATGCAAAATTATTTGCCCAAAATGATAATTCTTTTCTTGTAATGAGTCCATGTTTTGGGAATTGATATTAATTAATTATTTGTATTCACATCCGCCATTAAAGGCAAAAGAGAATATTTTAAATTCATTACTAGGCCTTTAACAATCACTATAATTACTCGTAAGACACTTCTTGACCATTTCCTTCACTACGGACATCTGTTTAGAGCTTAAACTACCCTTAAGCCCATTCATATTTTCTATAGCCTCAACCATACCTTTTGATGCAGAAATCATGTACCACATTTGGGCTAATAAGATATCCTTTTCAACTCCTTCACCCCTAAAATACATTGCACCAAGATTATTTTGAGCTCTGGGATGCCCTTGTAACGCGGCAGATTCAAGCCAACGGAATGCCAGATTTTCATTTTTCTCTAAACCTTTACCGTTATCATACATCCAACCCAAATGAAATTGAGCATGTGGATGTCCCTTTTCCGCAGCTTGTCCATACCATTTAGCTGCTATCTCAAAATTTCTTGTCACAGATAATCCATTGAAATGCATCATTCCAATATAAGTCTGTGCTCGAATATCCCCTGTATTAGCCAAAGAAATGAATTCTTCATATGCCGTGGCATAATCTTGTTTCTTAAATGCTTTTAAGCCAATTATGAAATCACCAGCCAAACTTATGCTGTAAATCATTGTAACCATCAGTGTCATAAATAAGAAAAAACTTTTTCGGAACATTAAATCTCTCCAGTTCTGGCTCAAATTGTTCACATTATTATTAATCAAACTTTTTAAGACAAAAAATTACTATGTTTTAACTGATTTGCAAATTGTACTTAAATTTCAAGCAAATTTATTTTGATATTTAAAAAATTATTTCTTACTCCCTATTGAATTTAATACCTTCTTTTGATTTATTGCAATCATTCCATCGAATTAGAATTAACGACATACAAATTAAGAGATTTATTTTGCGATACAGAAAACTGGGCAATACAGATGTTGAGGTAAGTGTCATTTGTTTGGGCACCATGACATGGGGTGAGCAAAATTCCCAAGAGGAAGCATTTCAACAAATGGACTATTCCATGGAGCGAGGCATAAATTTTTTTGACACCGCCGAATTATATTCAGTCATGCCCAGAAAAGAAACTTATGGGAGAACTGAAGAAATTATTGGAAATTGGTTTAAACAAAAACGGAATAGATCTAGTGTTTTCCTAGCCTCAAAAATTGCATCTAAATCAGAAGGATTAAATTGGATTAGAAAAGGCTCTAAACATCTTGGTTTTGATAAAGCTAATCTGAATTCAGCAATTGATTCAAGTTTAAAGCGATTGCAAACAGATTATATCGACCTTTACCAACTCCACTGGCCAGAACGACAAGTACCAAAATTTGGAACTTTAGATTTTGATTATGATGAGGGTGATACAGACTGGACACCAATACAAGAAGTCTTGGAAAATTTGCAAATGCTGGTGCAAGAAGGAAAAATTAAGTACATTGGGCTATCGAATGAAACTCCTTGGGGAGTAGCAAAGTTTCTTCAATTAGCAAAGGAAAAAAATCTTCCTAGAATGATCTCAATCCAAAATGTTTACAATTTGGTTAATCGCGTATTTGATATTGCAAATTCAGAGATAGCAATTAGAGAACAGTGCGGCTTGTTAGCCTATTCCCCTCTGGCTGGCGGAAGATTAAGCGGAAAATATATTGCCAATAAGAACCCAGCAAATGCAAGATATACCCTATGGCCACGCAGGTTTTCTAGACACCACACATTGCGGGGGGAGAAAGCAATAGAGACTTACGTAAAACTTGCTCACGAATGCGGCATTACTCCCGCAACTTTTGCTAATGCTTTTGTTAATGATCGACCTTTTGTAACAAGTAACATTATAGGAGCCACCTCCATGGAACAGCTAAAGGAAAACATCGATAGTATTGATATAAGACTGGATTCAAGCATTGTTCAGAAAATAAATGATATCCATCTATCTGACCCCAATCCATGCGTATGATCCCTCAGACAAAAATTATACACTTCATGAAAATATTTGAAATCATGAATCTTCGTGGGGATCATTATATAACTTTCCGACTATCTGCAATTGCCTTGGTTAAGAGTGCAGTGAAAATAATTAAGCCGCCATATAATGTAGTATTTGAAGGTTTTTCATAAATAAATAGCCAAACCCAGAAAGGCCCTAAGGCAAATTCAATAAACATATAAAATGTGGCTTCACCAGCTGCTATATACCTAGTAGCCAGTGTGAAAACGATGTTGGCAAAACCTGATAATACCCCCCCCAATACGAAACATAATAAAATGTCATGAAGAGAAGCCTCTAGCTTAATTTGAGTGACCACAAGTGCTACCAAAAGACTCACCATTCCACCAATAAAAAGGCTAGGTAACATCTCAATTTTCTTATTAATTCTTATTAAGATAGCAAAAACAGAAAATAAAAAGGCTGTTATTAATGCCATTAAATTTCCGAATAATTGGCCTTGAACAATACTACCGCGAAACATTACAATAATTCCTAATAAAGCCACAAACATAGCCAAAACCGTGGTCATTGGAATTCTTTCTTTTATTGATAGAAATGCTAGTAATGCAGTAATAAAAGGTATTAAACTAACAGTAAACAAAGTGTTAGCAACTGTGGTATTGGTAATTGCTACAATATATGTAATATTTGTTAAACCTAAAATTATTCCCCCTGCCACTCCTTGTCTGCCTGCATGACTAAACTGTTGAAAGACTTTCGATCGATGTTTAAATAGTACATAGCAAAATACAGCAAATGTAAAAGCCATTGCTCTATAAAATATGATCGTCCAAGAGTCGGCACTCTCAATATTTCTTATAATTAGCCCACTAAAACTTATAATTAAAGCGCCCAAAATGAGGCTATGCCTCGCAAATTTAATAGTTTGCTCACCGTTCCTCATTTAAGCCACACTTCCTCTATTAAACTCTAACCAGAGTTCTACCGTTTGCTAAAGCTAAGGTCATTCCAGAAGCCTTTATTTTATTTCAGCTAAGTCCTCACTTAAACTTTCAAAAGCTGGTTAAAGCCCATGCAAATCAGCTATTTCTTTAATTCTCTCATATTGCAAATTATCAAAAATAATGTCTGGTTGTTGTGAATTAATACGATTAGCTAGAGGATCCTCGACAATCACAGCTGACCTACTGAGCGTTTGTAAAACAGAATGACCACAAAAGGGCACATGCAATTCACTATACCCACCTTCGTGAGCAAAAACTAATCCACTATCTCCATAATCTATTAATCTTTCAGTTAACTCTGCAAAAGTGTTTGAGCCACACAACATCCGAGACAAAGGATCTACTCCCGAAGCATCAAAACCACAAGCAACAATAACAATATCAGGCTGAAACTTTTTTAATTTTGGAATAACTACTCTATCAAAAGCATGAGTATAAACGGAGTGTCCTCCTCCAGGGAAGAGAGGAATATTTAAGTTTGATAAATGAGCCCCTGGTCCACCCAAGTCATTTATATGTCCACTATCAGTAGGATAATTTCGTTCTTGATGAATGGATATAGTGAGAACATCTGCTCTATTATAAAATATTTTTTCAGTACCATTTCCATGATGAACATCCCAATCAACAATAGCAACTCTTTCCACTTTTTTGGCCTGAATCGCGGATTCAACCGCAATAGCTATATTATTTAGCAAGCAAAACCCATTTGGAAAATCTGCTAAGCAATGATGACCAGGAGGTCTTGAAAGAGCATAAGCATGTTGATGTTTACCATTCAATACTGAAAATAAAGCTTCTTTCACCAAACCGGCCGAAATACACGCAATGTCAAATCCACCTGGGCCAAAAGGAGCCCTAAGCCCTAGTTCTCCACCATCTTGATCAGAGAGTTCTTCAAATTTTTTAATATAATCCTTTGTATGAACTCCAAAAAGATCTTGATGGGACACTCTTTTAGCCTCAGAAATAACATCCAAATCATCTGATAAACCGCTGATTTCAATAAGATTTTTTAATCTTCTCTTACTTTCAGGAGTTTCTGGGAAACCAGATGTGCTAGAAGGTTCTACGCATTTTCCGACTGGCACAAGAAACGCAAAGTTTCCTGCTCCATGCCAAAAACATTTTTCATTCCAGAAGAACCCAGTCTTTTTTTTTTCACCATAGTTTTAAAAAATACTTAATAGATTCTATTTCAACAACTTCAATCATATGAAAGCCATATATAAAATCGATGAATTTATCACGATTAAATATGCGTAGTTCGAATTCTCCATCCTTGCAACCATGATTTTATGAACTTGATGTAAATCATTTTCATATCACTACTCCAATCATATTAAATGATCCCCAATAATGTTGATAACTTTTGAAGTACCAGCAATGGATTAAGTCCTAATTTAGGAAATAATTTGAAAGCGACAAGCAGTAATAATAATAAAAACAATACTCCAAGTGCAGGGTTAATTTTTCTTAATAAGGGCGTTTTATTTTTGTAGTAAAAATTATTCAAGATCCAAATAAAAACTATGATAATTAGTCCTATCATCAAAAGCCTAATCATACATCACCATCCAAAATATATTTCCTCCAAGTCTATAAATTTCATGCTTTTTTAACTCCTATCCAACAAGCTTAGTACATCAAAAATCAAATTTACTGTTACCAGACAGCACAAATATACATTTCTTTACGCAACCTAGTTTTCAGCCAATTACAAAGATAAATGATTGTATGATTCAGTAAATTTTAAATGCGACACACATTTATTTACGCAATCTGAACTGCCAAAGCCTGGAACAAGTACCTTCCCCTTCCCCTTTTCATTCAGCTTGCATTCACTATCTAGAGACCTTCTTACGGCAATTATATTAGTATTTATGTCTGTAAGCAAATAATCTATATGCCAATGAAGTTTCTTAGACCTCTGTAAATGTCTCTCAATTCTAGATTCCATGTTCTTCTTAGCTGAACCAGTATAAACGTAGAACCCTTTAAAAAATTCATAAACCCCTAATTTGCCAACACTAATTTTGATAGTACAATTTAATTCAATTATTAGTTGATATGATTCCATCTTTATTAAAATAGTGCCAATATAGAGACAAGTTACTAATTTTTCCTAGGTTTAAGCCTAATTCATCACATGCGAATTTTATTCCTCATATAAATTCCTTATCACATAACCATATTTTTAGCTACAACTAGAAAGACACTCAAAATTTGTAAAATAACCAGAGAAAAGACACAACTTATGAAGTTTCAAGCTATTCCGTATATTTGATGATTGGATAGAAATACTGATCAAGATATTTGACGAAAATGGAAGACTATTTTGCCTTTTTTGAATGCATAATCCGCTCTCCATCTTCCTTAAGAAAACTTTTTAAAGCTATGGTTTTTTTTATTTCTTCTTCATTTGCCTGATTGAAAGAAACAAATTTACAAAACAATTTGTCTTCTATTAACTTTTTTGACTTTGCACCGATCTCAGCTTTCATAGCAATTCCCAACCTGTTTTCTATCACAGAAAACCTGCATTAAGCATGCCACTTTTGAAGTATCATTAATTCTAAAATTATCCTACACTATCAGTATATCTAGCAAAATCCTTAATTCTTGTTTGATCTATTGTTATTTTCATAACCTAATCAAATCCTGGCAAACTAATTTCTTATTGAAAATTTTCTATTATTTCTCCCCAAAATCCAATAACTAATCCGTCATAACTATTTTCTTTAGGCACAGAATACATTACAAACCATAAATACGGAGCACTCCATCAACCGAGTCTCCATTTGCAATACTAAGTGGTAAAGATTTTCTTTAGGCAACCGCCTTATGGTCACCTAAAGACAAAATTTTTGAGGTTTTACCCAAACGAATTCTTTTAAATGGAAATGACACTCATTAATTGAGTATCAAAGAACCACAATTGGTTATTCATCTTGCAGTTGAATATGGACAGCAGATGTTTTTCCTTTTTCTGTAGCTAGTTCAAAAGTCACTTTTTGACCATCATCTAACCGTCTCAAACCAGCCTTCTCTAGTGCCGTAATGTGAACAAAGACATCCTTGGATCCATCTTCCGGAGCGATAAAGCCATACCCCTTTGCTGTGTTAAACCATTTTACCGTTCCATTTGCCATTTTATTTTCCTTTAAAAATTAAGTAAGTAGGTGACCTACCACCATTGCCTGATCACAAAAAAGTGAAAACCTGGATTGAAATATCTGGACATCCCAATTTATTATTATCTAAATGTGCAGCCTGTCAAAATTTCCTTATTATAGATACAGATCTTAGTGTTAGAAATTCTGTGTATTAAATCAATAAATAAAAAGCAAGAGATATTGTATTAATTTTCATAACACAATTTAGAGGACAGATTAAAGATATACAGTTAAGTCAATATTATTCTATATAGAAAATGTTCCAAGCACACTATTCAAGGAATACCCTATAAATTAGATCAGGTGACTTCGCTAAGAAAAGTCTAAATATTAGAGCTTAATCACGTAATACGCTTGAGTTGATAAATGTAATACTAGTGATAGGATCTCACTGCACTTGTAAGTTTAGATAGATCTCTCTTTTAATCTAGGAATTCAAAATAAAGAACTTCTCTCAATAGGTTTTTACAAATTAATTAAACTGATCCACATCTCTAGAAAGTTTTTCAAATGCTGCACTGGCCTCTTGTGCAGATAGATTCTTCAGGAGGCCGCTTTTGACTTCTTCATAGGACCACATCCAAGTCTCTACTGGATCTCCTCTCATTGCCCAAGTAGAGAATAATCGCCTAGAACCAATGCTTTCACTTAATTTGTGCAAATCATTATGTCGTTTATCAGTCATGATTTTTTCATAAGTTTTATTCACTTCATCCTCTGGCCCTTCTAGAAACTGAAGATACAAATCTTGCCGATAAATCAAAGCACCCGTTATATCGTTTTTTGTATTGTTATCCCCAGAAACAGCCAAAATTTCCTTTATGACTTCGTCATTAAAGCCAACTGGGTTAGAACTGTATATAAGGTGCTTTACTTTTTTTTCGTTCTGATTTCTCATCTTATTCCAATATTTTAACGCTAATGAAGTATCCTAACATGAAATAACTACAGTGCCAAATTATAACTACCGAGTTAAAAGTATCTTTATCGTATTATTCATCAAACACATACTTTACGTCTTCCCAACAGTCTGTAGGAAATATCCATATCACCTCTAAAGGAACTTTTCCTGAATTTCTTAAACCATGGGACTGCTTTTTAGGTATATACACTATAGAATCTTTTGATAGTTTTTTATTCTCCATGTCACCCCTTAAAAGAAGGCCTTCACCAGAACGAATTAGATAAATTTCCTGCGGAGAATGGGAATGTAATTCCAGTTCCTCTCCAACTGGAATTTCAACCAAACCACAGGACAGACCATGGCAATTATGCTCTGAACTATCTACAAGATATTTCCATCGAAAATTTCCAAATTCTAATCTTTTTTGCCACCTACAATCTTTAATGTGGGATACAAATATTTTTTCCATTCCTTTATTACTCCTTTATAAAAGGGCTTTTGCTAAGTTCAGAATCCAAAGCATTCAAAAATTTTGATCTTTCCCTATTTGAAAATTCTTTCCCCTTGCCTTTAAAAAAAGGATTTGCACCTCTTATCTCTGTAAGCAAATTTCTGGTAGCTAATACCGCTCCTATACTAGAACTATTAAGTCTTTTCCCATCAAATTTAATGACGTTAGCTCCTTTCTTTATGCATCTGGCAGCTAACGGGATATCATCAGTCACTACTAAGTCTCTAGTGATTACGTTAGCTGCAATCCAATCATCCGCTACATCCAAACCTTGGTTTACTGTCACAATATTAATCAGGGGATGGTGATAGGGCCTAATACCCCCGTTGCAAACTACAATTACTTCAATTTTATTTCTAATTGCCACTTTATAAACTTCCTCCTTAACNGGGCAAGCATCNGCATCAATATAAATTTTATTCATATCNTTTTTCGTATAGATTAAAAAATACTTTTGCAGTGAGACAACAATTAATCATGATAAAATCAAAAACATTTCTGATNGNACTCTATCCAGTAATNCATAATTTAATGGTAATTTTAACCAGATNATAGACTAANTTAAAAAATCATCTGCCTTTCTTAGTTGGTTCATTAATTCAACTTGTTTAATAAGATTGAGAAGAACAAATTTAGCCAAGAGCTGATCTTTATCCACTTCAGCAATCAAGTATTCTCCATCTATCAAATAGAGTACTGTTGACTCGGTAGCTATCGCAGAATTCTTTCGATAGCGTTGCCTCAGGATCGCAGCCTCTCCAAAAGACTCTCCAGCGGTAACTTTTGCAAATTGTCTCCCATTATCACCGATTAGATCTACAGACCCTTTTTCCACATAATAAAGTGATTTAGCAGGTTGCCCCCTCAGAAAGATCTTATCTCCTTCCTGAAAATTAAAAGTACGAACTTTATCCCAATTTTTTTGGATAAAACTCTCTTCAAACAAATGATGTCCCCTTGTTTTGCCATCACCTATAATTCTACCCAGGCAAAACCTAATAATTGATTGCACTATAATACTAGATGAATTAGCACACTCCCTGACTTCTTTTCCTGGAATAATTAATAGCTTCAGATCTGACAATCTTTTATATGTTAGCAATTCTCTTTTATTAACAATAGCTTGAGCAAATCCAATAGGATCATCGGTTTTTAAAGTTTGAGGAAGATTACGCTCACCATGTGATAACACTTTACCTTCAATTATAGTGTAAGCCTCATCATATGTGCTAAAATCAAAATTATCAGATTTCTTAATAAATGTGGTACTATACTGTGTTAATAATTCGTGCCTTAATCTTTTCTTAAGAAGTCTAAATGGTTTAAACACCTTGAAAAAAGCCTTTCCATAGAATTTTCTCCTGACCTAGAAAAGAAATATTATCATTTGAAAACAACCAGATAACCTTCAAATCATTAGTAAACTTGATAAGTCTCATTCTAATTTTTATTCCGCTTTTAATCTCTTGAAGAAAAAGGTGTCATGGGGGTCTTTGTCGGTCAGTGCTGTGGTCACAGAAACTAACTCCCATCCTTTATTTCCAAATTCATTTGCCTCTTTCAAATCTTTCAAACCAATTCCAAATGAATGATATGACTGCCATACACAATATTCGTATTTAATAGAATTCTTTTTCTTTGCTTGTTGAATGGGTTGTCCTCCTGCTAGCCAATCAAAAACCATCCTATAATTCTCCTTATTTTTTTCAATTTACCTTGTTACCTGTGCGTTCTACTTTCAAAATCATTCGTGTCATATAATTATTTGCTTCATGTAATTCATTTTGGTACTTTAATTTTCTAATCTATTTGGGATCAGGCGTAAGTATGCTTCTTATAAATCGGGCCCTAAATACTTTGTTTTCCAAGGATTAGACCCAATTATTTGACAATTATCATGGCACAGAATTTTTAAAATCAATTAAGAAACATCACTTGGATGGTTTATACCATCAAAATTTATGACTACATCAGTATAATCTCTTACATCAACCCCATTTATACAGGCTACATTGATGCAATAAGAATCAGGGTTTGTCCTACTTTTATGGTAAATGTGTATTCCACAAACTATACAAAAAAAGTGAGGTGCAGTCGCCGTGTTAAAAATGTATTCTGCTATAGATTTTTCCCCCTCTATTATCTTAACATTTTGCAAAGGAGCACTAATCATTGCAAACCCCTTGCCCCTACTACAAATTGAGCAGTTGCAACGAATTATCTTGTCTAATCCGTTTGGCAGAAAAACATCCAATTGGATTGATCCACAGTGACATGATGCCCTAACTTTACCTTTTTTTATCATAGAAATTATCCATCACAGAAAAAAGTATTATTCCCCATACTAATTTAGATTTACCTGACTCATCAAATACTTTTCATAGCTGCTGAATTAAATTTAGCTTATAAAAACACTAGTTGGCTAATAGAATAGTCTAAATACAGCTTACATATTAGAAACTATGTTTTTATTATTCCCCAAAGTCTAGGCCGTAAAGATAAATATTAATGATCTTACAACATATTATTATACCTTTGCTGAATTTTAGCTTAGATATTTTTAGTATCGAAATATATGCGTAGCCATTATGATTAGGCAGCAAAAGATCAAGTTCAATAGAATTAAACATGAGAATAATTCCAATGACATACCCATTAAATCCTTATATGAAAAAAACTTTTCCATCGCCCATCACTGAAGCGTGCAATTGGTTAGAAAATGCTAAAATTCCAAAAGATTTAGAGCTGATGAATTTAAGTCAGGCAGCCCCTATCGAACCTCCACCCAAAGCAATTCGAAAAGCAATAGCAGATGCATCTATTAATAATCCTGAAGCCCATTTTTATGGTCCAGTATTAGGAAATGAAGATTTACGACATGAATTAAGTAAAAAATGGAAAGAGCTTTATGAAGGAAAGATAGAATCCAATAACATTGGGATCACATCAGGATGTAATCAGGCATTCTGCGCAACAATTGCAACTGTTGCTGGTCCGGGTGATAATATAATAGTCCCGAGCCCTTGGTATTTTAACCATAAAATGTGGTTAGATATGGCGGCAATAAATACAAATATGCTCCCAGTTGATGAAAAAATGTTACCGCCACTAAATCAAACTGAAAAACTAATAGACAAAAATACAAAAGCAATATTATTGGTAACCCCAAATAATCCAACAGGGGTAGAATATCCGAAGAGAATGCTATTAGACTTCTATAGAATTGCTAAAAAGAATAATATCTTACTAATTTTGGATGAAACCTATCGAGATTTTCATTCTAGAAACGATCCAATTCACAACCTATTTAAGGAACACAAATGGGAAAATACTTTGGTTAGCCTTTATTCATTTTCAAAATCGTACCGGTTAACCGGGCATAGAATTGGGGCAGTAATAGCTAGTGAAAGCAGATTGAAAACAATAGAGAAATTCTTAGATTCCGTAACAATTTGCCCCAATCAACTTGGCCAAATTGGCGCTCTTTTTGGGTTAAAAAAATTATCTAAGTGGTTGGAGAACGAACGATCAGAAATATTAAATCGAAAAAATGCCATTCAAGAAGGTTTTAAAAATCTAAGTAATTGGAAACTAAAAGGATGTGGCGCCTATTTTGCCTACGTTGAGCACCCTTTTAATTTTTCTTCGGACATAATTTGTAAAAAGATACTCTCGAATCAAGCAATACTTACTTTGCCTGAAAAAACATTCACTCCACCAAATAACAATGATCTACAAAAGCACATTAGAATTGCTTTTGCTAATATAAATACTTCAGAGATAAAAGATATGTTTAAAAGATTAAGCAATTTCAAGCCAAGTTAGGTAATTATAAATTTGAAATTTGAGTTGATTCAATATGTGGCTCCTTTGGAATCGATACGATTACTATTTGATTCTTCTTATTTGCATAGCCTAGGTGTTTAGAGACCACTTAACAGCTTAAAGAAAAATTTTTGTTGACTTGGGGGTATCAAGAATCTACTCCGGCGGAGCCATATAATTCAAACTACAAATCCCTCATACTGAGGATCTTTATTGTGGAGATCCATCCTGATAGATATATTTTAGACCACAGGATATTATGGAAGCCTAAATAGCCATCACATTTTTAAAAATAGGATAAAAACCATGAACTTAGAGGAATTATTACTACGACAAATGAAACTACAAAATGATCTGCAGGAGGAGAGCAACCAACTATTAAGAGAAATCTTGAAAGTATTAATTAAGAAATAGAAATATTTCTTTTAATTGATGAATGGAACATTAAGTTTCTTAATTAATAAATCAAGTTGGAAGAGTTGGTGAAGGGATGTTCTTTTTCATGCCATTTTGTATAAAAGATGTGAAATAGAATGATAAATAATTAATAATAAATCAAATAGTCATAAAATTAACTAATATAATAATGTTTTACTGACAAGTAGTGCAGTGCTTTCCATGCAACTCTCACAATCATATTCAAGTAATTAGTCATATATAAGCTAGCAAGTTGTCCAACTCTACCCTCTAAGAACCTTTATAAGTTCTCAGAAAATTCACAAGTTATGACCATAGGTATAATCGACTTTCTCTCTACAAAACTTAACCAGTTTGTGCTCTAGCATACGGTTTATTTTAATTTGATTGGTATAAAATTGAGTATAACTGTCATTGTACAAAAATAAGACCATACAAAACAATTGCTTCTAAGGTGTAAAGAAAATGAAACAGAACATAATTATTGTATTGCTTGGGGTATTAATATTAATACAGCTTGCCAATACGAAACATAGTCACGATAATAGTTACAGATTGAGCCACATTGTAAAGAATACAAATGATACCGCCTCTGTTTTGAGTTCAATTATTCGTGATGAAGTTCAGACGAATAATTAGAACTCTAGAATAGAAAAGATAATTTAGAGTTGTTTTTTGAACTTTATACAATAAGTTCCAGACATTTTTGTGTTTTACCTTAAAAGAGTTTAGCAAAGGAAAACATCATTGTTGTTAACCTGTTTTTAGTTTTAATCCCAACAACTATTGCAAACTTCCGGCCTTTTTTTTAAAAAAATTAAGCTTTTCAGTAACGATGTAGGCATAATGTCTGAAGACATAGCCTTTTTCTGAACAGGCACTTAGATTCACTGATTTAAGAAGTATTCCGTTGAGACCCATATTTTGAATTAATCATTTTTAAAAATGCCTGTCACTCTTTGGCTAAACACTTTTTATAAATCTATTTCAAGAGTAATGTTTCATCAATTGGGAAGTAACTAGTTGCTACATTCTTTAAAGAATTAGCGGTTAAATTTGAAACACCATATATTTCTGTATCCACATTATATAATAATCTTATTTTTTGTATTAATATATCAAAATCACCATCCCCAGAGGCTAAAACAATGATATCAGACTGATGGGAATATTCCATGATATCTATAGTAATTCCCACATCCCAATCACCTTTTGAAGAACCATCCGCCCTCTTAATGAACGGTTTCAATCTTACTTCAAAACCGATTGCTCTTAGGATATTCTGAAACTGAATTTGCTTTGGATCACCTCTGTTTGTCGTGTAAGCAATTGCAGCAATAACTTCCCTTTCATGTGTCACTAATTTCCAAAACCTATTATAGTCGAAGTTAGAGCTAAATTGTTGCTTTGTTGTGTAATAGATGTTTTGGACATCAACAAAAATTGAAACCTTTTTCATTCTTCTTTCTCATCTTTTATCTTCAATTCTCGTAGGGCCACAATAAATGAACCAAAGATAATAAACCTTGCTCCAAGATAACTGGTTGTATCAGGGGGAGGAACTAAAAACAATTAGGTCAAGCAATATTACAAAAATAAGTATCGTATAAAAGAAAGGCATTACAAAACTTGTTTCCGCCAGTTTAACAGAATTAATCAAGCAAAACTGTCCAGAAAGCATACAAATAGTAATTATGAATAGCACGCCCAATTCTAGAAAGCTTGGAAACACAAAATGGAATGGTAAAAAAATGGATCCAACAAATATTGCAAAAGCTAGAGAAGATGCAGGTGTTGATGTCTCTAGCACTACATTAATATCATTTATTGATGGCGAGTATACTTAAAAAAAGATATTGAAAAAGCACTACTCTTTAATTAAACAATAACAGAAATTCAAGAGGTTATTATGGATCAAAATATACGAGCTAAACTTCAAGTAAGCACTTTTAATTATTTTCTCATTATTATTGTTTTAACTACTATTAGCCAATTAACTACTATGGCTATTATAATATTTGGGGATATATCAGACAAAGAGTTGCTGGTAGC
>PACC02000002.1 GCA_002699695.2 Paracoccaceae bacterium
GATTTATAAACTTATGATAATTAGTTTGGTTTATCTTTTTTCTTTATCAATTACCTATGCCAATGGCATAAAAGTACTTGATGCGGATACCATTGAATATAATGGTAAGAAAATTCGTCTCAAAGGAATTGATGCTCCTGAGCTGGATCAACTTTGTATGAACTTCAATGAAAGACTATACCCATGCGGGAAAATAGCTGCAGATAAACTAGAAGAATTGATAAAATCATTCTCCTTTTCAGAGTTTAATTGCAAGGACCACAACCTAGACAGATATGGTCGTACTTTATCAACATGCTGGATAGGAGTTACAAATATTAATTCCTGGTTAGTAAAACAAGGATGGGCTATTGCCTATAAGTACTATAGCAAAGATTATATAAGTGAAGAGCAGAATGCCAAAAAGAATAGTAAGGGTATTTGGGCTGGCACGTTCATCGAACCATGGAATTGGCGGCGTGGAACACGGTTTAACAGTAAAACTGATAACTGGATAGAGAAGTGTTCAATTAAAGGAAATATTTCGACAAAGGGAGAAAAAATTTATCATGTACCCTCTGGTCGGCACTATATACAAACAAAAATAAATTCTAAAAAAGGGGAAAAATGGTTTTGCTCTGAGTTAGAGGCTCTGAATAATGGTTGGAGAAAAAGCAAGAGATAACATAATTCTGTCTGTGAAAATTATTTCATAACTTGATGAACTTCAATTACATTTCCTTCTGGATCATAAAAAAAGACTTGGTGCCATTCCTGGGAGAAGGTGGTTCCGTAATCAGCATAAAGCACCCCTTCTCTATCTAAAATGTCTTTAAACTCATCTATATTATCTGTTCGAAATGCTATGTGTCCCCTTTCCACTGGATTGATGTGACGATTATTCTTGGCAGCAATAGTCAAACCTTTTTCAGCAAGATGCATCTGCATTTGGCCATCAGTTACAAATTTGATTGTTCCATCATAACCAAATTCCGTAGTAGCACCTGTTCTTATAAAATTTTGGGCAGGCAATGTATTCAAGCCCATTATTTTAGTATAAAAATTATTCAATTCATCAACATTTTTTGAAACATAATTTATATGGTGAAATTTCATTTTCATTTAACTTACCTACATCAGTATTAATTTAAATTAATTTAATTTTCTCAACAATCCCAACAAGTTATTGATCTAATTTAGATCACCATAAAGATCCAGTAAGTGCAACTCATGAAATCATAAGAAAGAGAACCCTTCACAAAAATCCCAAAATGCCCCAAGTCATTGAACTCTACAGTCTAATTGGCAATCAATAATACTTGATTAATAAAATCACTTATGTAGAATCATTCGTGACAAACACCCAAGATAGAATACAGGAAGTTAATCGACTCGAAGGGGTGTTGACAGCAGACTTAAAGTTTTAGATTAGAAATGGATTAAAGATGAAAAAAGTTCTTATATTGCCGATCGCATTAATATTTCTGACTTCATGCCAAGCTAAATACCTTACACCTGAAGGCGAACGCCTTGTTAAAAACGTAGCAACGGGATGTGTATTGGGTGAAATTTTCTTCGAAGACTGTAAAGCTGGGGCAGCCGTGACAGGTGCTGCGACTGTTATTGACGGCCAAAATTAACCAAATTAGAATTTCATTGCCTCAACAAGGAATAGATAGAAGTCCCGATAAATCCTCAGCAATAATTAGGTATAATTTGCCAGTATTTAGTTGCTGAGCGGTTTTTGTTAGTGCGCACACCACAAATTGCAGATTTGCGTGAGAAACTTAGCATGCCAGATAAATGCCCCGAAAAGACAAAGTTTACTCATGGAGATGATCACTTATCTGAGTTAATTAAATACAATTTAAACGATTAAAAATTTTCCAAGGGATCAAAATAAGGTGACCTGAATTAATTTCATTTGATTGAAAAAAAACTCGCTATGACAAAAAAAAAGATTCTCACAACTACAATAGGCTCCTTCCCGAAACCAAGTTATCTACCCATAAGCGATTGGTTTGATTCAGCAAGAGGTGAGGAAGGAATGAATACTGAGAAAACCACTTTAGAATTCACAAATTATATCGAAAATAATGAGAATCTCCATGAGGAGCTCTTCATAAAAGCAGCTCGAGAAGTGTTAGCGATTCAAGAGAGAGTTGGAATAGATATTCTCACAGATGGTGAAGTAAGACGTGAAAACTATGTACACTACCATTGCAGACATCTGAAGGGCTTTGACTTTAAGAATTTGGAACACAGAATTGTGCGTGATGGAGCATATCAAACAAAATTGCCCGCTATAAGAGGGAGAATAGAGCACTTGGGAAATTTTTATTCAGCACATGATTTTTCATCAAGTCAATCAATGACAAAAAAACCCGTTAAATTTACTTTACCCGGTCCTCTTACTATAATGGATACAAGCGCTGACTGCTTTTATAATGACAGAATTAAACTCAATACTGATCTTGCTGAAACTTTAAACCAAGAAATACTGCAACTGGTGCAAGCAGGTTGTAATCTTATTCAAATTGATGAACCTCTCTTTGCACGTCAGGTTGAGGATGCTCTATTATTTGGAATGGATGGAGTAGAAAGATGCTTCCATAAAGTACCCAATGACGTTACAAAAATCATTCATATTTGTTGCGGGTACACGGATAGGCTGGATGATGAAAACTATATAAAAGCAGATCCTCAGAGTTATTTTGGATTGGCAGACGACCTTAACATCATGAAGATCGATCAAATTTCAATTGAAGATGCCCATTTTAAAAATGACTTATCATTATTAGATAAATTAACTGACAAGACACTAATATTTGGGGTCCTTAATGTGACCAAAAGCCGGATTGAAACTGCTGAAGAAATTCGTATTAGGCTTTCTGAAGTACTTAACCACATTGATAGAGATCGATTAATTGTTTCACCAGACTGTGGATTAGGTCTATTAAGTAAGATGCAAGCTAAACAAAAATTGGAAACCATGTGTAAAGCGGTGGGAACCTTATGACATTTTCTTTCTAAACACGGTAATAATCACTTTATCATTCCCATGTTTCTTATCTATTTTACTACCATAGGCATTGACTTTATGAAAAACTGGGGGGCTGATACATTTTCCTAATTGAGACAATTTTTGTTTAAATCCTTGGTTATGAAAAACCCCTGTATGGATAGTGACTATAAAAAGACCACCTGGTTTAAGTATGCGTACCAATTCGTCAAATACTTCTGGTCCAACATGTCCATGCGTAAATGTTCCAGAACTAAGAACAGCACCATACTGACTACTAGCAATATTTAACTTTTTTGTTAAATCAGCTTCGATGAATTTAGAATAAACCTGCTTTGATTTAGCTAAATTTAACATTTCAGAAGAAATATCTATTGCATCTATCTTCCTTGAATTTTGTTCCCTGAGGCATTCTCCAATTAGTCCGGTGCCAGCGCCAACATCAAGGATCGGTGTGTCAGTTTTTTTTGAATATTTAGAATAATACTTTACTACCTCTGAAGGAGACCTGTAATCATTTTTTATTGCAAAATCATTATCATATGTAGATGCCCAAGCTCTATACAAGTTAACAGAATCCATAGGTGTTTTAAGTGAATACGCATCCTTTAACCCCTTTTTAACTGTCATTGTTTTCCTCTTTATTTCATGATGACTCTAACAAGACTACAATTATAACAATGTTTGCTCTGAGTTCCATATATTGTAAAAGTAAGCTTAATCTTAGAGGATTGCGCAAGAAAAAGAAATAAAACATGAAAATCCTTCCGATAAATACTATTATTTACCAACGTTTTTAGTTATCATTATGTTATAGAAAAAATATAAATGAATGTTGAAAAAATGGACTTCAACTGGGACCTTAAGTCAGTACTCCAAAATATTGGAAAAGCAAAAGGACTACCAAACGCTCATTACATAGATAAGGAAGTATATGAAGAAGAAAAAAACTCTCTCATATTTGACAAATGGGCTGGGATCGCAGTAGCGTCTGATGTGCCAAATTTAGGAGATGCCGTTCCTATCATATTTTTTGGAATGCCTCTGCTTTTACTTCGCGACAAAAAAGGCGTGGTTAGAGTTTTTCTTAATACTTGTAGGCATAGAGGCATGATTCTCATAGAGGAAGCCCAAAATATTAAGGGAGCAATTAGATGTCCCTACCACAGCTGGTGTTATTCCACCGAAGGAGATCTGATTAGTACGCCACATGTGGCAGGTCCAGGACACAATACTCACAAAGACATTAAAAAAGAATTTTTAGGTTTAACTCAAATCCGTAGCCATTTGTGGCGTGATGTAGTGTGGATCAATGTAAATGGGAATGCTCTGAAATTTGAAACAGACATGGCCGAAGTAATAAACCGTTGGTCAGACTTTGAACAACCTCTTTACCATGGTGGGATAGATAGTAGTTTTGAATTGAAGGTTAATTGCAACTGGAAACTAGCAGTAGAAAATTACTGTGAAAGCTACCATCTACCCTGGGTGCATCCCGATTTAAATGCGTACTCTCGCTTGCAAGATCACTACAACATAGAAGAACCAGGATTGTTTTCAGGCCAGGGCACACTTTTATATAGACAAATCCTTGGCGAGCATGGAGAAATATTTCCTGACTTTAAAGATTTATCAAAAAAATGGTGCAAATCTGCAGAGTATTTAGCTATTTACCCAAATGTCTTGTTAGGAGTTCACCGTGATCATGCTTTTTCAATAGTATTAACCCCTCAAGGTCCTGAAAAAACCCTGGAAAAGATACACCTGTACTATTCACAAGAAAATACTGATGAAAAACTTAGAAGGAAAAACACTGCTCAATGGAAAAAGGTTTTTTTAGAAGATATCTTTGTGCTTGAGGGAATGCAAAAAGGTCGCCACGCAAAATCATTTGATGGGGGCACATTTTCACCAATTATGGACGGACCTACCCACTGTTTTCACCACTGGGCCGCACAAAATATTATTAACTGCCGTGAGAAAACTAATGGTATTTAATAAAAAAAATGTAAACCAATTGATGATACAAGCACATAAAGAAAAAAACATCTCTTTGTTAGTAGAGCTTTATGCCCAAGCCTCAAAATCTGCTGCCAATTGTGATTTGGCCTGTTTTCTTGCTACACAAGCATATGTAATGGCATTAGAAACTGGTAATCCAAGATCAGAGGATCTATTTAATTTTTTGTTGGCGAATGATAGGGAAGTTAAATTTACTAGAAAAAACATATGAATAATATAATAAATATTGCAAAAAAAGCTTTGAGAACAGAAGCTAATGCCCTCATAAAGTTAGCAGAAAACCTACCCCCAGACTTTCTATCATTAGTTGACGCAATTATTGAAAGTAAAGGGAGAGTAATTGTAGCTGGAGTTGGAAAATCTGGCCATATTGGTCGTAAAATTTCAGCTACCCTGTCTAGCACTGGAACCCCTTCTTATTTTGTTCATGCTTCTGAAGCTAGCCATGGCGATATGGGAATGATAGTAGAAGGAGACATCTGCATATTAATTTCAAATTCTGGGGAAACGGCTGAACTAAGTAATATACTTAATCATCTAAAACGTTTCTCTATTCCGCTGGCAGCAATTTCTTCCGAGCCCAACAGCACTCTCATGCAGGCAGCTAATTTTACCCTTACCTTGCCTAAAGAACCTGAAGTTTGTTCTATAGGAATGGCTCCTACCACATCAACTACCATGATGCTGGCCCTTGGTGATGCACTTGCCGTCAGCTTAATGCATAAACGTGATTTTGGAACTGAGCAGTTCCAAATTTTTCATCCTGGGGGAAAACTGGGAGCCCAAATGGTTCGTATACGCGACCTCATGTATGGAACAGATAAAATGCCCAAAGTGGCACCAGAAACGCCTATGCGAGAAGCATTACTTGAGATGAGTTCTAAAGGATTTGGTTATGCGGTAGTGGTTCATAATAAAAAGGTTGTGGGCGTTATATCTGATGGTGATTTACGACGCCACATAGATAATTTACTAGATAAAACTGTTGGAGAGATAGCAACAAATAATCCCATTACTGTGTCCGCAGATATTTTTGCCTCGGAAGCAATACGTATCATGAACACTCATAAAATTGGCGTTTTAATTGTAACTGACAAAGATAATCACCCAAAAGGGATTTTCCATATTCAAGATCTATTACGAGCAGGAGTGGCATAAAAAGTTTTCTACTGTGAAGAAAGAGCCAGCAATACGGCAGTATTACTGGCTCTAAGGGGAGAGGAGATGTAAAGGTATGCGAACTTGTAACCTTCATCTTCTTCTCAGAAAAACTTCTGCAAAAAACAGGCCAAAATCACTGACAAGCCAATGATTCAACCTCAAAGTAGAAGTGAGATCCTATTAACACCAGATATATTTTGTTAATTCACAGCTTTGGTCCACAGTTTAATGACATAGATTATTGTAAAATCATTTATAGGTGAATATTTGCGTATATTTTAATAGTTGATTGTTACAAAATTACTGAAGTCAGGAAGAAGCCCCTATTTCTTCCGCCTAAGCATCTGAAATGAGCCTTCCTGCCCGCCTCGTAACTAACATAAAGATTGACTTTTATGTCAATCCTCCAACTTGCTAAGATCATTAACGACCAATTTCAAATTGTTTTAGNAAATTTCAAAAATTTTTTTCTTTTTCTTNATCAGCAACANAACTATTCAAATTCAATAACCCTGAAACTGGTAAATTTGATGCCCATTACATTCAAACTTATAATCATTTATTCTAGGTTTCTAAGAGTAAAGCTGATTTAAAACCTTTGTTTAACTATCATTGCCATAACTATTAAGTAAAGTTACTTTAGAGGCGCTGTTTCAGTTAAAGGTAATGAAGATGACAAGCAACCGTANCCCAAGCCACCATGAGCTTTTGGCTCTGGCCCGGCAAACCTAGGATCCATGAGTTCGGATTTTGGCTGAAATCGTGTATCGCATGACAGCCTAATCTTACCATTTTGGTTGTTATTATCGAAAGACCCATGAACAGTAAACATACCAAAAATAAGACAATCACCAGGATTAAAATTACTCGTTAAGAATATCGACTTTTTTCGATTTAGCAGTTCTTCTGGATGCTCTTCAATGTGGCCAGGGATGGAAGGATTTTTATCAATATCGAGGCCTAAAAATTTATGCCGAATGTCTGACCACAAATGAGATTCGCGCATCACGTATAAAGTTCCCTCATCTTCAGAAATTTCACTCAAAGGAGTCCAGCAAGTAACCAACTTATCTGTTCCTCTATTCATATAAGGATGATCAACATGTACTGGACTTGCCTTTCCCTTAACCATTGCCCGTAGCCATGCAAAAGAAAAATGGCTTGCTTCTTCCTCAAAAATAGAATTCATAACCCTCATAATATTTTTCCCGTTAATTACCCTACGAAGCTCCTCCATTTCACTAATTTTCCTCCAAAATTCCCCCAAATCTTTTGTAGTTGGATAAATNCTTCTTCTATTTGAATCTCCAGAGAAAATACCTGAATCATATGGCTCTTTGACTTCCCCCACTTCATGCAAGGATTTTAAAATCATTCTCCTTGCTTCAATAACTTCATTAACATCATATACATTGCGTAAAAGCAGATAACCGTCTTTTTCTAACTTAGCAGAAAGATCATCAGACAAACTGGTTTCGTCCATCGTCTTTAACATGGTGGAAGGGATAGATCTTCCCCGCAGAGTAAATCCTGTCTCACATTGAAAATTCATTTACTGCTTTCTCTCAATGAATTCATTCTATATTAGCTGATTTTTTTTCTTATACCAGAACATCTTCCGCTGGAGGAACCAGGAAAACTATTGCATCAAATGTAATAAATACCCTTTGCAACTTTGCACATTGCAATTACTATCCATAGATAATTATGGTATATTTATGAAAAATGGAACCCAAAAATCCAGCTTGGAGAACCTGTACGGAATAAGAGATAAGAGAAATCATTACCATCCTTATAAAAAAGTNGNATACCCACCAGTTTTTATATGGCCGGTAAAACNCTTATCTGCTTTAGCATGGATTGTTTCTATACCAGGATATTTTTTGCCTTGGAACCTTTTTTATATGGTTACAGGATTAATAGCTTGGTATCTTTTTTCACCTCAATTAGAAGATTACACCTATATAACTTTAAATCTACTAATCATTGTGTATGCACGTAATTCAATATTAGTCATGATATATTACGGNTTATNCCATCTGAAACTTTTCTTGCAAAAAACACAGGGGATTACTTTCAAATTCAATCCCAGGTGGCCAGATATGAAGAGTAAGATATTCTTATTTGGCAATCAAACTTATGACAATATTTTTCTCACTTTCATAAGTGGGGTCAGTATTTGGACTTTATTTGAAGTTTTTATTCTCAGTTTAGCTGCCAACGGCTATC
Organism: Paracoccaceae bacterium; assembly: GCA_002699695.2. Lineage (GTDB taxonomy): Bacteria > Pseudomonadota > Alphaproteobacteria > Rhodobacterales > Rhodobacteraceae > CACIIZ01. Next base: position 8,414 of record PACC02000002.1, read on the forward strand.
TTAATTTAGTATCACCAACTGTGCAGCCAATTTATTTTGGCGCAATGATTTGTCTTATTCATTTGTGGAGAGACTTGCATTTCTATCTAATCCATCGCTTAATCCATTGGCTACCACTATACAAGATCGCTNATTATGTTCACCACAAAAATACAAACCCAGGGCCTTGGTCTGGATTAGCAATGCACCCAGTTGAACACTTGATGTATTTTTCCTGCGCGCTTTTATTTATTTTATTNCCCTTTCATCCTGCTTTTGTAGTCTTGACCCTAGTTCATGCTGGACTCAGCCCTGCACCTGGCCACGCTGGCTTTGAGAGGATAGTTGCATCAAAGGGAAAATTTGGATTTGACCTTGATTCTTACGCCCATTATTTACACCATAAATATTTTGAATGTAACTATGCTGATGGGATCTTACCTTTAGATAGATGGTTTGGTACTTTCCATGATGGCAGCAAAACTAGCCATAAAAAAATGCAAGAACGATTTAGAAAAAAACGTTTCATAAAACGACCAGAAACTTACAATACGTATCGTAAACCATTCATTAAATGACTGAATATAAAAAAAGAAATCCAAAACACCGTGCAAAGCTACTAGACGGAAAAGAGAAAAGACAAGCCATTTTACCCCTTATCTCATCAAATTTTAATGATACCAGAGTATTAAAATTTAAGTTAAATTGACTATGGTAAAGCAAAAAAAAACATTTATCATTTTGTTATGGTTCCAAAAAATATGTCTTCAAAGCTAATTACAAATGCCCANCTAGCAACAATGAACGAAGAACTCAGCTACGGGCTAATAGAAAATGGTTCTATTGTAATTGAAGATGACAGAATTATCTGGGCTGGATCATCAACAGACTTACCAGAAAAATTCTTTTCTATCACACGAAAAGATATGCAAGGCCGCCTTATTACCCCCGCTCTAATAGATTGTCACACCCACATCATTCATGGGGGTAACAGAGCGCACGAATTCGAAATGCGCCTGAATGGCGCCAGTTACGAAGAAATTGCCCGCGCCGGCGGTGGGATCGCATCAACCGTCACCGCAACGCGAGAAGCGAGCGAAGCTGAACTACTATCCAGCGCCTTGCCTAGGGTCGATGCGTTAATTTCCCAAGGAGTCGGTACAATCGAGGTCAAGTCTGGCTACGGCCTCGACATTGATACAGAAATAAAAATTCTGCGCGTTGCACGAACGCTGGAACACCACCGCCCAATAAATGTAGTGACAAGTTTTCTTGGCGCCCACGCGGTACCCCCAGGAGCAAACGCCGACTCCTATATCGACGAAGTATGCCTACCCACTTTAGAGGAGGCTCATGCCCAAAAGCTTGTCGACGCCGTGGATGGTTTCTGCGAAGGAATTGCATTCGACACAGAACAGATTTCTCGTGTTTTTAAGAAGGCATTAGCCCTTAATCTGCCGGTCAAGCTGCACGCAGAACAACTCAGCCACATTGGGGGCACTGCACTGGCAGCCAAATACGGTGCGCTGTCGGCAGATCATGTGGAATACGCACAAGCACCCGATGCCGCTGCCCTTGCTGCAGCAGGAACAGTCGCCGTTTTACTGCCTGGTGCGTTCTACACCATCCACGAAACACAGGTTCCGCCTGTCCAAACCTTCCGCGACCATGGTGTACCAATGGCCGTTGGCACAGACTGGAACCCAGGCTCCTCGCCTCTGGGATCACTGTTATTAGCCATGAACATGGCCTGCACACTCTTTCGTCTTACCCCGGCTGAGGCATTAGCGGGTACCACACTTAATGCTGCACGCGCATTGGGTCTTGCAGATCGCGGAGTGATAGCACCTGGCCAGCGCGCCGACCTTGCGATCTGGAATATATCTGAGCCCGCTGAACTTTCTTATGGCATTGCTATTAACCCTTTGCATGAACGCATCTTTGGCGGTTTGGTATGACCCATATCATAACACCTGGCAAAACGTCCTTAACACAACTTGAAGCTCTCTGGCGCTCAGATGCCCCGGTGCGCCTTGATCCCGCCTGCCACGCCGCAATCACGCAAGCCGCTGCGCGGATTGCTGCAGCCGCAAATAGCAACACAGCCGTTTACGGCGTCAATACCGGCTTTGGCAAACTCGCATCGGTCAAGATTGCGGCAAAGGACACAGCGACACTGCAACGCAATCTGATCTTGTCGCATTGCTGCGGCGTCGGCGAGCCAAGCACACGCGCACATTCACGTCTGATGATGCTGCTCAAGCTTCTCAGTCTTGGTAGAGGAGCTTCGGGGGCCAGGATGGAACTCATTACACTTCTCGAAGAGATGCTCGCACGCGGCGTTACGCCGATGATCCCCGTGCAAGGGTCAGTTGGCGCATCCGGCGACCTTGCCCCATTGGCTCATATGGCAGCTGTGATGATGGGCCACGGTGAAGCCGACTATGCAGGCGAAACTCTGCCGGGATGCGAAGCTCTTAGGCGTGCAGGGTTGAACCCGGTTGAACTAGAGGCCAAAGAAGGCCTTGCGCTGATCAACGGCACGCAATTTTCAACCGCCTATGCACTCGCTGGCCTCTTTGACGCTTGGCGTGCGATGGGGGCGGCACTGGTCACATCGGCCATGTCGACAGACGCGATCATGGGCTCTACCGCGCCCTTGCAGCCGGAAATCCACGAATTGCGCGGCCACGCTGGGCAGATAGATGCCGCCGCCACCTTACGCGCGCTACTCACCGGCTCAGAAATCCGCGAAAGCCATCGCGACGGTGACAGCCGTGTTCAAGACCCATACTGCATTCGCTGCCAGCCACAGGTAACGGGCGCCGCGATGGACATGCTACGCATGGCTGGGCGAACCCTTCAAATAGAAGCGAACGCTGCCACCGACAACCCACTTGTCCTATCCGAGGCGGGCCTTATCGTGTCAGGAGGAAATTTTCACGCCGAACCCGTCGGGTTTGCCGCTGACATGATCGCACTGGCCGTGGCCGAAATTGGGGCCATCGCGCAACGCCGTATTGCCTTGATCGTAGACCCGACGCTTAGCTTTGATCTGCCACCTTTTCTAACACCAAACCCCGGTTTAAATTCAGGTCTGATGATTGCCGAAGTGACTACAGCCGCCTTAATGAGCGAGAACAAGCATCTGGCAAATCCCTGCGTGACAGACAGCACCCCAACGTCCGCCAACCAAGAAGATCACGTAAGCATGGCAGCCCATGGCGCAGTTCGTTTGGGCCGGATGGTTGCCAACCTCGAGCGCATTATTGGCGTAGAATTGCTCTGTGCCGCGCGAGGGATCGAATTTCGGGAACCTCTATTAACCAGCGTACCATTGCGTGCAGTAATCAAACATCTGCGCCAGAGCGTAGCAACCCTAACCGACGATCGCTATATGGCGCCCGACCTTGAGGCAGCAGCAACTCTAGTTCTCAATGGTACCCTGCTCAAGGCGGCGGGCGTGCCCATGCCGGAGTTACTCATATGACCCCCGTTGAAGTCACCCGCGGAAACAGCCCCGTTGTTCTTGGCTTGCCTCATACCAGCACTTGGCTGCCCGACGCCATCCGCACCCAATTGAATGAGCGAGGTCAAGGGCTCGACGATACGGATTGGCATGTCCACACGCTCCACGAGGGCTTACTGGAGTGCGCGACGATGGTCCGGGCCACGTTCCACCGCTATGCCATCGACGCAAACGGTGACCCATCGGGGCAAAGCCTTTATCCCGGACAAAACACCACCGGACTGGTACCAAAGACCGATTTTGACGGGAACCCAATTTGGATAAAGGCACCCATCTCCGAAGAGATTGAGGTGCGCCGCCTTGCCTTTCACGCGCCCTATCACGCGGCACTTGAAGCCGAGCTTCGACGCGTGCACACGCAACACGGCGTTGCGATTCTTTACGACTGCCATTCCATCCGCAGCGACATTCCATTTCTGTTCGATGGAACGCTAACCGATTTCAACATCGGCACTAATATGGGAAGGACATGTGCTCCACCTATCGAAACAGCGGTGCTGGAAATCTGCGGAGAAACAGACGGTTATACCAACGTCGTGAATGGCCGCTTTAAAGGGGGCTGGACGACACGCTATTATGGCCGCCCCTCGGAAGGGCTTCATGCAATCCAAATGGAACCCGCGCAATCTACCTATCTTGCCTCTGAAACTACTCCTTGGGCACTTGATCCAGGCAAGGCCCGGCACTTGCGTATACCCCTATCCAAGATTCTGTCACGGCTCGACACTATGACACGGGAGGGCATTCTATGAAATCTTTGGAAGGATTTCGTGTTCTAAATCTCACGCGCGACCTCTGGATAATGCGGATTTACGAAGGCTCTTCAGAAATTCAATGCAACATTATTGCCGGTCATCTTCCGGCAAATTGAGGGAGCATCTCTATGACCAATCCACGTAATAACATTCGCGATGTCTATCCAGCCACAGGACCCGAAATCACGGCTAAAAGCTGGCTAACGGAAGCACCAATGCGGATGCTGATGAACAACCTGCACCCCGA
>PACC02000072.1 GCA_002699695.2 Paracoccaceae bacterium
CTATAAGTTTAATAAAACGTTTGAAAAATACTGCATGATCGGCTGCTGTTAATGGGTTGTCCACATGCTTGAGATTTATTTCAAACTGGCCCGCTGCATTTTCCGACGAAACTCCTTCCATTGGAATACCAAACTCTCCACATACTCTGTAGAGATCGTTAAAAAATTCTTTATTTGAATCAAGATCGGTTATAGAAAGTACATTGGTAGGTAAGGCAGATTCATTAAGATCTTTTAGCGGGTTAAGCTGCCTGTCTCCTTGAATTTCCAACAAATAAAACTCTAGTTCAAAAGCCACCACAGGCCTAAGATTTAAATTTTTGAACTTTTGAATTACCCCGTTAAGCACGTGTCTTGGGTCGATTGGTGACGATACCGCTTGATTATCAAAAATCCAAAGTGGGATCAAAGCAGAATTTTTTTCATTTGCGTAATCTGGTAAAAGACCAACTCCTGTAGATAATCCATTACCGTCAGAATCACCCGTTTCAAAAAGAAAGGGGCTGTCCTCCAAGTCTGCTCCCCAAACATCTACACAAGAGGCCGATATTGGAATCCGAATCCCTTCACTCAAAACTTTTTCAACTTGAGTAACTGGAATTCTTTTCCCACGCCAAATTCCATTAAGATCACATGTGGCCGCCATTATTACAGGATTGCTGCCAGCCTCATTAATCCATTCAAATGCTTTCTTTAACATTTTGGACACCTTCTCAAAACCAAAAATAGTTATTAGGATCTATCATAAGATTACTAAATTGCTAGGATTAGAATACTCAATGCAACAAATATCATTCCAAAAATTTCTTGAATTCGTACTCGTTCTTTAAAAAATAATATAGAAGCCAATAATGAAAATAAAAGCTCAATCTGTCCAACTGCTTTAACATAAGCAGCATTTTGGAGAGCAAAAGCTGAAAACCAAAATAAAGATGCTAAGGCTCCTGAGAAGCTCGCCACAAAGACAAAAGGCCAGAATTTAAGCATTTTTGACAATGTCCCTGGTTTTCTAATTTCTAGAAAGATACCCATGCTAATAGACTGAAAAAGTAATACAAATGTAAGCGTCATAGTTGCTTTAAGTAAATAATCACCGGTCTCAAGAGATAATATTGTGCCTCTATAAAAAACCGCAGATGCAGCAAATAATGTTCCACAGAACAAACCCAGGAGTGATGAGGTATTAAAAAAATCATACGAAATGGGTGATTTGGCTAAAAACAATACTCCCAACAACCCTAGACCAAGAGCAATAAAACCAGTCATAGAAATTAAATCACCGACTATAATAAATCCAATAAAGGCAGCTTGCAAAGCTTCAGTTTTCTTAAATGCAGATCCCACAGCAAAGTTACGAAGATTGTAAAGATAAATCAGAGCAACGGTAGCAAGTATCTGACATAACCCGCCTAGAATCCCAAATATAAGAAAAGTGATATCCAATGTTGGGAAGGAAACTTCCGGTCTACCCATTAAAAAAATTAAAAATAAAGCTGCTATGGGTGATGCAAATAAAAATCTAGCATATGTGGCAGAAAAGGTATCCAAATTCTCAGTTAACTGCCTTTGGGTCATGGCCCTAATGTTCTGCGTGAACGCTGCCAAAATGGCAAAAATGACCCACAATTCCATTTAAATCAACCTAAGTTAACATGATTAAGTTATGAGTTTTCTTAATTCAACTTTCTGAATTTTTCCGGTAGAAGTTTTCGGAATCTCTTGAAATATCACCTCTTTAGGCACCTTAAACCCAGCCAGATTAGACCGACAGTGGGTGATGATTTGTTCTTTGGAAAGAGTATGTTCACGCTTTAACTCAACAAATACACACGGCACCTCTCCCCACTTTTTATCCTTCATCGCCACCACACCGCACGCTGCTACTTGTTCCAAATCATAAATACAATTTTCTATCTCAATTGAAGAAATGTTTTCGCCACCAGATATTATGATATCTTTAGCCCTGTCTTTGAGTTGCACATAACCATTTTCAAACATCACACCCAAATCTCCAGTGTGAAACCAACCTCCTGAAAAAGCTTCTTCTGTAGCAACTGGATTTTTAAGATAACCTTTCATTGTTATATTCCCACGCAATAGAACTTCTCCTATCGTTTTTCCATCTCGAGGCACATCGAAGTCATTTTCCTGATTTACTACTCTAATACCTTCCTGAACAAGGTAGGATACACCTTGTCTAGATTTTATGATGGCCTGTTCTTTGATTGATAAATTATTCCATTCTGGATCCCAAGCACATACAACACATGGACCATAAACTTCAGTCAACCCATAAACATGAGTAACTTGAAAACCAAGTTTCTGCATAGCTTCCAAAATTGCAGCAGGCGGCGGGGCTGCAGCTGTCATCACTTTGCAAGAGTGATCAAAGGATGTTTTTTCTTTCGAAGTCGCATCAGCCAACATACTTAATACAATAGGTGCCCCACATAGGTGATCAACACAATGCTCTGCTATTAATGAATACATCGATTCGGCTGTAATTTTACGGAGGCAAACATTTGTTCCAGCTTTAGCTGCTATAGTCCANGGAAAACACCAACCATTACAGTGGAACATTGGCAGTGTCCACATGTATACCGGATGAGATNCCATATCCCATTCCAAGACATTCCCCAATGCATTNAGGTACGCACCACGATAATGATATGCNACGCCTTTGGGATTTCCAGTTGTTCCAGAAGTATAGTTTATAGAGATTGTTTCCCACTCATCTTCTAAGATTGATTCAANATGATTTGGATCACCAGANGATAATAACTCCTCATAATCTTGGTATTTAGNATNATTCTTAAANCCTGCCTCAATATCAACAATAACAATAATAAAAGGCTGGCTATTGCTCAATGCAATGGCCTTTTCAGCCGTAGAAAGAAATTCTAAATCTGTAACAAGCAGCTTTGTTTCGGAGTGATCAATTATAAAAGATAAGGTTTTTGGATCTAATCGATAATTCATGGCATTTAAGATCATACCTGCCATAGGTATGCCAAAATGAGCTTCATAAAGCTCTGGCGTATTCATAGCAAGATACCCAATAGTATCACCAGGTTTCATTCCTCTTGAAAGAAGAGCCGAAGCTAGCCGCTTACATCTAGAATAAGTGTCTGACCAGGTAAAACTTTTTTTATTATAAATTAGAGCTTTCTTATTTGGAAAAGTGGCTGCCGCTTTTTCTAAAAAAGCAATAGGAGTTAAAGGCACATAATTAGCTTCATTCTTTTTGAGACCAATATCAGTATTATTCATTTAGGTTAGCTTCCACATCAAGATATCTCACATCAGCAAGACCACAAATAATTAAATTATTCTTTGACGATAGGAGATTAGACACCTTCTTGGTCTAATCTTAAGCGGCCTCAGCCTGCCTTTCACTCTCCTCACGGGATAAAGCTACGGATGTTCTCACACCCTTTTTTACAAACCCCACCATTCCCTTAACACAACGTTCATTCGGATCTATTCCGGCACACATCAAAACTTCCCTGCCGTCTCTTGAACGGGCCCACCGGGCTATTTGCTCAGCACCGTTGCCATATTTTTTGTCGTCAGCTATAGCATCATCTAATGCCGCTAATACTACCGCCGCAAACAACCTTTGAGCACGACCACCTTGATCATTCTTACTATTAGCAGCATCAACCCTAGCAAACATCATAAACTCCTTTTCCCTCACAAGACTCTGCTTATGACATTTTTTTTTTAACCAATCAATTAAAAACAAAAATAATTTTGACAAAAAACTACTTTTTTTGAATTTTTCATGTGATTCCATCCGATTAATACTTTTAATCTGAAAAAAATCTTGGGAATCCAATATAGAAGCTCATTAATTAGAGATTTTTACGTGCTGTGAAAGCCGCCCGAATCGTTCCGTCATCCAAATAATCAAGTTCCCCTCCCACTGGCACACCATGAGCAAGTGAAGAGAACTTGGCGCCAGTGTCTTGGAGTTTTTCAATCAAATAATGAGCGGTCGTTTGGCCATTAATCGTAGCATCAAGAGCTAAAATTACCTCTTCAACGTGCTCTTTCTCAAGTCGATTCCTTATTTTATCCACCTTTAATTCTTCTGGATTAATGCCCGAATAAATAGAAGAATAATTACCTAGCACATGATAAATACCTTTAAATACATTTGATCGCTCCATTGCCCATAAGTCTGCAACATCCTGTACGATGCACATTATGCTGCTTTGTCGCTCGTCATCAGAGCAAATACAACAGACTTCCTCGGTCGAAAAGTTGCCACATTCTACGCACTCTGTTATTTTTTCTGAAACTGACCCTAATATTTGAGCCAAGGGTTCCAGAATAATCTTTCTTTTTTCGATCATCTTAATTACTGCTCTTCGGGCAGATCTAGGGCCTAGGCCAGGTAATTTAGCCATGAGGGCAATAAGCGCCTCAACTTCTCTATCACCACCATATTCACGAAACTGCATAGACAACCAATGTGCAAATTTTTTTTCTCAAAAAGGTAATTTGAACCCTTCAGGTAAATTTAAACCAGAGGTGACCTTAGCCATTTCTTCTTTTGCCCTGTCACCAGATTTTTCCTGAGCATCCCTTATAGCTGCTACTATTAAATCCTCAACCACCTCTTTTTCCGATGCCTTAAACAAGCTTTCATCGATAGTCAATCCTTTAAGGGTTCCTTTTGCATTAACTATTGACTTTACAAGTCCTCCTCCCGATTCACCAACTACCTCTAGGTTTTCTAATTGTTTTTGAACATCCGTCATTTTTGTTTGCATATCTTGAGCTTGGCGCATTAACTTAGCCATATCACCTAATTGACCTAATCCTTTAAGCATGTCTAACCTCACAGTTGAAATAAAGAACCTATTTTGAGTATTTCACGTTCTTTCATAACTTAGCAATGATCTAATGAAAAGTCGACTTTCCAATTCTTGCCCCCGGAAATATTCTTTTTATTTCTTTCACTACAAGATTGCTGTCAATTTTTCTTTGCTGCTTATTCCTAGTCTCTTTCCTCTTAGCTACAATAGTAAGAGCCGAATTATCAGGTACTCTGACGAACTTCCATTGCAAGTCGCTGTTTTTTGCAATCAACTTTGAAATATCTAACACTAAATCTGATCTAGCATCTTGGGTCAAGTCAAACTCAATTTCACCTGCTGTAAATGAAATCAACTTAAAATTATTCTCAATCTCAACTAATAGTGGTAGATTTCTCTCCTCCTCAATCAAACTTAAAATATCATCAAAATCATTAATCTCTATTTTTTTTTTTTCTTTTCCCCTAAATTGAAAATCTTCAGTAAGCTTAGCAGATCGTTCTGGATCAGTTGCCAAGCTTTCGCTTGAATTACCTATATTTCCTGGCATTACCTCAGATATTTCAGTAGGTTTTTGCATAAGATCTAGATTGTGTCGAGGCTCTATGTCGACCTTTTCCCCAATCATTTTTCCCTCTGAAATCTGTTTGATCAAATCAAGAGGTCCGGGTAATCCACAAAAAAAACTTAATCTGAGCATCCCCATTTGCAAGGCGCTAAACATATCTGGAGCAGATTTAAGTTCTCCATGATTTTTCAACACCATTTGCCAGCATCTTGATAGAATATCAGTTGAAATTCTTTTGGATACTTTGCTGAGCGATTGAACCAATTCTCCTGAAAAACTTTTTTCCACAGAATCTTCTTTTCTGATTTTAAATATCATTAATTTACTAATTGTTTCCATTAAACCATTTAATATGGCTATAGAGTCAAAACCATTCTTATATTGAAGATCTAATTCCTCTAATATCTTCTCCTGCTCCTGATCGATGATATGCTTAAACAGTTTTAATGACCCATTTTGATCCACTAATCCAAGCATACTCGTAATGCTTTCAAGCTCTATTGATCCTTCCCCGTGTACTATGGCCTGATCTAATATTGACAAAGCATCTCTTAATGATCCTTCAGCTATGTTTGAAATAAATGACAAAGCATTTCTTGAAAAACTAATTTCTTCTTTATTACATATACTCTCTAATTGGCCACTTATCTTGGATGCTTCTATTCTTGTTAAATCAAACCTCTGACATCTTGAAATGACAGTAGTAGGTATTTTTGTAACTTCTGTCGTCGCAAAAATAAATTTCACATGTTCGGGAGGTTCTTCTAATGTTTTTAATAATGCATTAAATGCTGAATTTGATAGCATATGAACTTCATCAATAATATAAACTTTAAAGCGCGCTGTAACAGTCTTGTAGTCTATATTCTCTATTATTTCTCTGACATCCGAAACTCCTGTCCTGCTAGCTGCATCCATTTCTAAAACATCAATATGACGACTTTCAGCAATTGATGTACAGGAACTACAAATTCCACACGGATCAATGGTAGGAGTATTTTTTTTTGCTGGATCTTCACAATTTAATCCTTTTGCAATGATCCTGGCAGTTGATGTCTTTCCAACACCTCTAGAACCAGTTAAAATAAAGGCATGTGCTATACGATTAAGTTTAAAAGAATTAGTTAAAACTTTAACCAAAGTCTCTTGACCCACCAAGTCTGACAATTTTTGTGGTCTATATTTTCTCGCTAAGACAGTGTAAACCATGATTCTACAAAATTACTTACGTATACAATTATAGGTGCCCAATTTGTTGAGCTGATAGAACTAAAGGACCCAAGTGAGAGACTGGATATGACCCAAGCTGAACTCGTTACGGCTGCTTCCTTTCAGATCTGACCGGATTGGCGAGTAGCTCGCCCACACCAATCTCTCCCTGTAACTAGTAGTTTTTTCTGCAACAATTTACAAGCCTTTGGATTAGAATTAATACAGCTAAATTTTATAATGAAAGACAATCCCTACCTTTTATTTAATAATGAAATACTAGATCGTAGAGCAGATTTGCGTGACCATTGGGAGGTCGACAGTTGTGTAAAGAAAAATGATGGGCTTAACATCATTTTTTTTGAGGGCGCACCGCTTCTAAGTACTCAAAACGAGCAAAGCAATCTTGCCTATCTATTTTATAATCACTGGCTTTTAAAGTATGCTAACTTGTCAATTTTTTTGGGCCTTTATAAAGGAAGGCGGCTATATGCTCATGATCTTTTTAGAAAAGGAAAAGGCACTGGCAATAAGAATACTAAAGAATATTTCGAGGAAAAAATTCAAAAAGATCCCTCCATGGTTAGGAGTTATTTTGGAAACCTTAGAACCGATTTAACAAATATTCCTGAGGATGACTCTACCTTAGCTGGAACTGGTAGAGCCTTAATAGAATGGAACCTGAACAATATACACTGTAGCAGGTGTGGCCTATCACTGATTTTATTAAACTACGGTTGGGAAAAACGATGTGAGAATTGCAATAAGAATTACTTTCCTAGGATTGATCCTGTAGTAATAATATTAATCACTAGCGGAAATAAAACCCTTCTAGGTAGATCCCATCAATTTCCTGAAAAGTTATACTCATGCCTTGCAGGTTTTATTGAACCTGGAGAAACAATAGAAATGGCAGCAAAACGAGAAATCCAAGAGGAGGTTGGGCTTAAGATCAGTAATATTGAATTTGTAGCTAACCAACCATGGCCTTTCCCATCATCTTTAATGATCGGTCTAAAAGCTAATACAGATGAGCAATCATTAAATATTAATCACAAAGAGTTAGAGGATGCAGTTTGGATAAGAAAAAAAGAATTACAGTATTTGTTGGAAGGAAAGTACAAACATATGCAAGCCGCAAGACCAGGCACTATAGCCAGACACCTCCTAGAATCCTGGGTTAGGGGCACAATCTAAATTTTAAGAATTGTAATCCCTAAAACTATCCGCCTCATACACACCCAAAATTTTAACCATACTAGTAAAATACTTCAACTCAGATAATGCACGATTCACTGATTCTTCATCAGGATGACCTTCAAGATCTGCATAAAATTGAGTTGATGTGAAAGTTCCGGCAACCATGTAGCTCTCCAACTTTACCATGTTAACGCCATTCGTCGCAAAACCACCCATTGCCTTGTATAGAGCTGCAGGAATATTCCTTACCTGAAAGACAATGGTAGTCATGAATTGCTTTTTATCAGTAATATTATTTTCCTCAGAATTATTAGACATCACCAAAAAGCGGGTAGTGTTATTACTCATATCTTCTACTTCTTCAACCAAGGATTCTAATCCGTAAATCTGTCCAGCTAATGGAGAAGCTAAGGCTGCTTTTGTACGATCTTGACTTTGAGACACAAGTTTGGCTGAACCAGCCGTATCCACCCCTGAAACTCCTTTAATATTGTTTTTTGCCAGAAATTTTCTGCACTGCCCTAACAATACGGAATGGCTCATAGCTAACTTCACTTCTCTAATAGAAACACCTGGTAAAGCCAAAAGGTTAATGTGTACCCTCAAAAAATGCTCCTTTATTATAAACAACCCTGATTCGGGCAACAAATAATAAATGTCTGCAATCCTTCCATAGGTCGAATTTTCAACTGGTATAATAGCGTATTTGGATTCACCTCCTTTGGCTTTTTCCATAGCTCCCTCAAATGTTGGGCATGGTAGTGGTTGAGCATCGGGAAATGCTTCACAGCAAGCTTGATGCGAATAAGAACCCAATTCACCTTGAAACGAAATTTTCACAAAAATCCCCATAGTTCTTTTTGTCGCGCCATCTATACCTTGAAAACTATATAGGGAAGTAGTTAAAGTACAATAAGATTG
>PACC02000014.1 GCA_002699695.2 Paracoccaceae bacterium
TAACCAAAATTTATTTGTCACAAATATTGATATTGTCGCTCACTGGTACGACAACTGGAGCTTTAGCTGGAAGTAGTATGTGTTACGTTCTAAAACCTATATTAATAAATGTAACTCCTTTTCCTTTGAGCTTCGATTTTTACCCTCGACCAATCATGAATGCTATGATCTTAGGTCTTCTTGTCAGCTTAATTTTTTCATTAATACCTCTAATGAAGGCGTGTAGAGAAAAAGTATCAGATTTATTTCGTTCTCAATTGACGGACGGCAAATCCAGAATTCCGGGCGTTAGAGAAAGCATATTCGTCATCAGCTTGATAGCCGCATTAATATTTCTGATAATCATTATGGCCCCAGAGAAAAAATTAGCAGTATGGTTTATAATTGGAACAATATTCTCATTCTTAGTTTTACATATGATTTCGTTTCTAACTCAAAAAGCTTCTTTGAAATTAAGTTCATCAGAAAAAATGCCGAGCCTACTTCCCTTGAAACTAGCATTTGCCTCTATTGGGAATGGCAGTGGGGAAAATAAGTCTGTTCTAATTTCTATTGGAATTGGTCTCATAGTACTAGCCACCATGGGACAAATAGAAAAGAACATTGAAACCTCCTTGGAGAAAGATTTACCAGCAATAGCACCTGCTTTCTTTTTGATAGACATACAATCTGCTCAAAAGAGACCACTTATCGACATTTTACAAAAACGAAATCTTATTACTGACCTTAAAATGGCTCCAATGTTAAGGGGCTTCATTACGAAAATTAACGATATGGAAGTTTCCAATCTCAATATAGACCATTGGGCATTGAGGGGAGATAGAGGCATTACTTATGAGGATACTCCAACAACAGCACAAAATGTGACACGAGGTGAATGGTGGCCTTCCAACTATAAAGGTTCACCCCAGATTAGTTTTTCGCAAAATGAAGGTCAAGAACTTGGCCTAGACCTTGGGGATACTTTAACGGTGAATATTCTGGGCAGAGATTTGACTGGAACCATTACCAGTTTCAGGGAAGTGAATTTTGCTACAATGGGAATTAATTTCTTAATGGTTTTTAATCCTCATTCATTGTCATCTGCACCGCACACGCATATTGCCACAGTTTATGCATCACCACAATCTGAAGCCAGTATAATAAAAATTATCACTAGTAATTTTCCGAATATAACGTCCGTATCTGTTAGGGAAACTATTAATAAAATTCAAGAGATGCTAATTAAGATTTCCCTTGCAATGAAATGGTGTGCTCTTCTGATAATCTGCATGGGTTTCTTCGTAATCATGGGAGCATTGGCGGCATCCGAGCAAAGCAGAGCATTTGAAGCTTCTATTTTGAAAACGTTGGGTGCGAGAAAAAGTGTAGTTTTATTTAGCTTTGGCTTAAGGTCACTAATTATTGGTAGTGTTGCTGGACTAGTTTCATTAAGTATTAGCGCCATTATGGCTTGGGTTGTAATATCATATTTTCTTAAAAGCACTTACACCTTTGATCTTAATTCAGGAATTTGGATAGTACTAATTGGAATCTCTATAACGATCCTGACAAGCGCTCTATTTGCAATTGGACCATTAAAATCGAAACCTGCAAGAGTCCTACGAGCCGAGGATTGACCTAGCGTAATTTAAAAATATCTAAAAAAGCCTTGAATTTCATAAGAAAAACACCGATATTAATATGAGTTAGTCTATAAGATTTAAGGAGATATTTATGGCAGAATTCGATTCAGTTAGGTCAACCACACAATCAGATGCTCGCGCAAGCATTGATAGCGGCCTTAGGGCTCATATGAACAAGGTGTATGGTTTAATGGCTGTAGCAATGGTCATCACAGGGTCTGTTGCTTGGTCTATTGGAACATCACCACAATTAGTTTATGCGCTTTTCAGCAATCAAATCATCTCACTAGTAATTATGTTCGCACCTTTAGGATTCGTATTCTTTTTGTCTGCTAAGGTAATGAAAATGAGTTATGCGGGTGGTCAATTGGCTTTCTGGCTTTTTTCGGCTTTAATGGGCCTTTCATTATCAACCATATTTGTAGTGTATACTGGAGCCTCAATAGCAAATGCATTTTTTACTACAGCTATAGCATTTGGGGCAATGAGCTTATTTGGCTATACAACCAAGAAAGACTTGTCTGGAATGGGACGATTTCTTTTCATGGGAGTAATAGGATTAATAGTTGCGATGATTATTAATTGGTTTACACAAAGCCCCGGATTAGAGTTTGCTATTAACGTCTTGGGAGTTCTAATTTTTGCTGGACTTACCGCCTACGACACGCAAAATATTAAAAATACATATCTCAGTTTTAGAAGTGCTCCAAACGGGGAAGAAATTGCAGCTAAAGCTGGCATACTAGGTGCCCTATCACTTTACATTAACTTCTTAAATATGTTTATGTTTTTATTGCATTTCATGGGAAATAGGGAATAGCAATTTAGAAATCTGAATACCTATAGGATTTAGAAAGGCCGCAGACAGTGTGGCCTTTTTTATTTAATCTTTCCTTCCTTGTATTCGACATGTTTTCTGGCCACTGGATCGTATTTCTTAACAATCATCTTTTCAGTCATTGTCCTAGCATTCTTTCTGGTTACATAAAAATGCCCGGTATCAGCCGTTGAATTTAAACGGATCTTTATAGTAGTTGGTTTGGCCATTAGGTTCTCCCAAAATGAAAGTCTGACGAATGTTCTACACCGAAAAAAAATAGTGTCAAGCCAACATCATCTCTCTAATCAATAGTGAGGTGGGAAAAGTTTGAAGTACTAGAACCTTCATTGTAGAAAGGAACTCCATTAGCGTTAACACCTTCCTTTAAAAATCGAGAAACTTCCTGCAGGACAATTCTTGTTATTATTGGCAGGTCAAGCCCTCTAGATTCTTCAATACTAATCCATTGTAAATGACTAAGTTCAGACGAAGCTCCTGAAAAATCATCTAGATCATCAACTATTGCCTTAGCGTCACAAAGGAAGAACCTTGCATCAAATCTTCTGGGTCGTCCTACAGGAGTTATAGCGCGGAAAAAAAAAGTCAATTTAGATGCATTTGGACAAAGACCCCTTTTATGAAAAAATTCCCACCCGTCAATCGCCTTTACATTCCACTTTAAAGGTTTTACCAACTTCAATCCAGTCTCTTCCCAAAGTTCCCGAATTACAGTCGCCGCCAAACCTAAACTTATATTTCTTTTAGACTCAAGAGTTAATAAGGCTTCATCATGGGTTGATAAAGTCGAAAAAAAAGGCACCTTGCTATCATTCTCTTCATATGCGCCACCAGGAAAAACAAACTTGCTTGGCATAAATACAGCCTCCTTTCCCCTCTGCCCCATCAGGACATTATGTTGAGAAGCCATCTTCCTAATAAGGACCACTGTTGCTGCATCTTTTACTGGTATATAATCAAGTTTTTCCCTGCTCACAATTAATCTCTCTATATTAAAATAATCCTAACAAATTTTAATCCAAAAGATGGTAAAAGGAAAAAAAATAATTAACTCTAACTAAGCTTTTTATCTTTGGGAATGTCGATGATACCACCAGTTCATGAACAGATTGAAAACATAAATATTTTTCCTGATCAACCATTAGTATTAATTGATGCCGATGAAGTATTAGTACACTTTGCCTTGCCATTTAGGAATTACCTAAGACAGAAAGGTTTTGGGCTTAAGCTAAATGGTTACACTCTCCATGATGTAATTCTAGACACAGAATCAAACCTTTTCGTTGACCCACAAACTGCGCAGGATCTTGTAGTTAGTTTTATAAAGGAGGAAACTCATCGACAACCAGCTACGGAAGGTGCCGTTGAATCAGTGCATCATATTTCTAAATCTGCGCAAATAATCATAATTAGCAACGTACCCCGATATGCCCACGAGGCTAGATTAAAAAATTTCCAAGAATTGAATCTTCCATTTCCTTTTGTAAGTAATGAAGGGCAGAAGGGACCCGCATTAAAACAAATTTGCGACCAAGTCAAAAAGCCTGCAGTTTTTGTTGACGATAATGCATCACAAATAGCTAGTGCCAAGAAATTTGTACCAGACCTTTACAGATTTTATTTCTCTGGCTGTGACTTAGTACGTACCCAGATGCCAATTACAGATGCATGCACACATAACCCGAAATCCTGGAAAGAACTAGTACATCTGTGTAAAGGGCTTTTGCTCTAGTCTTTATTTATAGTTTCAAGGGCTTTAAGTAGTTCCTGAGGTATTTTAACTGGTTTTCTAGAATTAGAATCTACACACACGTGAGTGAAAAGGACGCGGGCTGCAGTTTTATCCTCTTGATTGAAAAATAAACCAACTTCGTACTGTACGGAAGATTCCCCAATACGGTTGACTTTAAGACCGGCAGTTATAACGCCAGGAAAACCGATTTCTGAAAAATATGTGCATTTAGTTTCAACTACTAGACCAATTATTCGTCCGCTAGGTATCACTAATGAATTGGTTTTAATTAGCCAGCTATTTACTACTGTATCTACATATTCGTAAAAAACCACGTTGTTCATGTGCCCATAAACATCATTATCACGCCATCGGGTAGTCATTTTTTCAAAATAGGCGTAATCTTGTTTCGAAGTTTGTTTTATTCTCATTATATTAATTCCTTTCCAATTACAGGATACAAAAGTTTAGGAGGGCCACAAGTGACTTTTAAAGGATTACTTTTTGATAAAGATGGTACTTTATTTCATTTTCAAGAAAGCTGGGGGGAGTGGATGAGTCAAATCATAAACGATCTAACAGCTGGTTCCACAAGAGATAAGAAGATGATGGCAAAAGTTCTTGGTTTTGATTTGATACAAAAAACTTTCCATAAAGACAGTGTGTTCATCGCAGGTGTTGCTGGGGAGTTTCTCTCTATAATTGAACCCTACTCATGCAGATTAAA
The DNA here is from genome assembly GCA_002699695.2 of Paracoccaceae bacterium. Taxonomy (GTDB): domain Bacteria; phylum Pseudomonadota; class Alphaproteobacteria; order Rhodobacterales; family Rhodobacteraceae; genus CACIIZ01. Next base: position 4,923 of record PACC02000014.1, read on the forward strand.
AGGAGATGCTCTGCGAGAATTTATTACTAGTAAGTCTGTCAAACTAATCCAAGTTCCAGTAACGAATCTACCTAAACTGTTCGCTCAGCTCAAATCACAGAATATATTACTGGGCATCGCCACCAATGACTGTGAAGAACCCGCAAAATCACAATTAGAGTCAGCAAAAATTCTTGATTATTTTGATTTTGTTGTTGGTTGTGATAGTGGCTATGGCGCAAAACCTGAAACAGGTCAACTGATTGAATTTCTCAATATTTTTGATTTAAAATCACATGAAGTCGCCATGATAGGCGATAGCACACATGACCTTAAGGCAGCCCAAAAGGCAAAAATCTATTCAGTAGGGGTATTGACAGGGGTTGCAGAAGAAAAGGAGCTGATGCCCTATGCTGACAAAATATTAGATTCCATAGAAAGTATACCTTCCTGGCTAAGATAAAACCTTTACAAAAAATTTATTCTCTCCTCTAATTTACTCAATCAATGACGGATCACGAAAGGAAACTAATGCCTATGAAAGCTGATCGTAGATCTCGATCTGGGGGACGCTCTGGAAATGCTCGGCGAAAGAGTGCTGCTGCAATTTCTCAAACCCCTTGGTCATTGCCCGTAAATTGCGATAATTTTGTTGAGCCTATATCTCAAGAAGGGATTGAAAAAATTCATAATACTGCAATGCGTGTGCTAGAAGAAATTGGTATTGATTTCATCAATGAGGAGGCAAAATTACTTCTTAAAGAGGCTGGTTGCCGTGTTGATCCAAACTCTGACAACGTGAAAATGGATAAGGGTTGGGTGATGGAAATGGTCAAGCATGCTCCCAGTAAATTTGATATTATCCCTAGAAATCGAGAAAGGAAGGTAACCATTGGAGGAAGGCACATGACTTTTGTTAATGTTTCTTCTCCTCCAAATGTAATGGATCTAGATAGAGGAAGAAGGCCTGGTGACTTTGAAAGCTTTAAGGATCTCATTAAATTCACCCAATATTTTAACTGCATACATGTTGCAGGAGGATATCCTGTAGAACCTGTTGATATTCACTCTTCAATAAGACATCTTAAATGTTTGTATGAAAAACTAACCTTAACCGATAAAGTTTGCCATGCGTATTCTCTAGGAACTGAACGGGTTGAAGATGCGATTGAGATGGTGCGGATTGCAAGTGGATTAAAAGAAGAGGATTTCATTAAAGAGGCGAGACTTTACACGAATATTAACTCCTCTTCACCACTCAAACACGACTGGCCTATGCTTGATGGAGCCATGCGTTTTGCTAGAAAAAATCAACCTGTGAGTGTAACTCCTTTTACCTTGGCAGGCGCAATGGCCCCAGTTACTTTATCCGGAGCTGTAGCCCAATCAATAGCTGAAGGTTTGGCAGCTATTGCTTTACTTCAATATATTAATCCAGGTTGTCCGGTGATTCTCGGTACCTTTACTTCAAATGTGGACATGAAATCTGGCGCACCTGCCTTTGGGACCCCAGAATATATTCGTGCAACACAAATTACTGGCCAGATGGCCCGCTATTATAATTTACCGCTGAGGTCATCAAACGCTTGTGCTTCTAATGCCCCCGATGGTCAAGCAATGTGGGAAAGTCTAAATAGCCTTTGGGCTTCAACAACTTCAGGAACAAATTTAGTTTATCACGGTGCAGGATGGNTGGANGGAGGTTTAATTGCCTCTTATGANAAATTTGTAATGGATTGTGAGGTTCTACAACAATTCAAAAGATACTTTGAACCAGNATTGTGTAGTGTTAATGAGGATGACTTAGCTTTTGAGGCCATTTCTGAAGTAGGTCCTACAGGGCACTTTTTTGGTTGTCAGCATACCCAAGACCGTTATGCCAGTGCTTTCTATTCTCCATTTCTATCTGATTGGAGAAATTACGAAGCCTGGGCCGAAGCAGGAGAAGAGTGGACCCATGTTAGGGCAAATAAAATATGGAAAGCAATTCTGACTGAATTTGAACCACCGCCAATGGATGAAGGAATTAAGGAAGAATTAGCCAGTTTTGTAGATCGAAGGATAAAGGAAGGAGGAGCCCCTACTGACTTCTAGTAAGTTTGAATTAGAAAGTATTTACTCAATTTTTGAGAGCAAACTATCCAAAGAATTTTTGGCATCACCATAAAACATTCGAGTATTTTCTTTATAAAATAGAGGATTTTGAATTCCTGAATAACCGGTTCCTTGCCCTCGCTTTGAGACTATCACATGCTTTGCTTTCCAAACTTCAAGCACCGGCATACCAGCTATAGGACTATCAGGATCTTCTTGGGCTGCCGGGTTAACAATATCATTTGAGCCAATAACAATTACCACGTCTGTTTTCGGGAAATCATCATTTATTTCATCCATTTCAAGAACTATGTCATATGGCACCTTGGCTTCAGCAAGTAAGACATTCATATGACCCGGAAGACGTCCTGCAACAGGATGGATCCCAAACCTTATAGTCTTTGATTTTGACCTCAATCTTCGAGTCAATTCAGAGACAGCTTGCTGGGCTTGAGCCACAGCCATTCCATATCCAGGAACTATTATTATTTCATCAGCATCATTTAACAGTGTAGCCACTCCATCAGCATCAATAGCAACTTGTTCCCCCTCAATCTCAGACTGGGTAACTGGTTGGGATCCAAACCCTCCAAGTATAACACTGATAAAATGTCGATTCATCGCCTTGCACATAATATAGCTTAGAATGGCTCCCGATGAACCAACTAACGCTCCCGTAACTATCAATAAGTCATTCCCTAAAGTGAATCCAATCGCTGCTGCGGCCCAACCTGAGTAAGAGTTAAGCATAGAGACTACAACAGGCATATCAGCACCACCTATGCCCATAATTAGATGCCAACCAATAAAGCCTGCCAAAATGGAAAGCAATATCAATGTCCACAGCCCTGATCCATTGAAATAAAGCAGCCCTAAACCTAAGGAACAAATTAGAGCAGCTAGGTTTAGACCATGGCCACCAGGCAATTTAAACACCTTACCACCAATTTTTCCCGACAACTTTCCAAAGGCCACCACTGAACCCGTGAAAGTGACTGCCCCAATAAAAACACCAAGAAAGATTTCTACGGTCATGATTGATATCTCTGTTGCATTTTTATTTGCTATTTTCTTCGAGAACCCCTTTAGATCATCTAAATTTCCACTAAAGTTTTCTATCACTGCCAACTCTAGCTGAGCATTAAACCCAATAAAAACAGCTGCTAAACCAACAAAGCTATGGAGCGCTGCAACTAATTGCGGCATCTCTGTCATTTCTACTTTTTTTGCCACATAATAACCGATGATGGATCCTGCGATTATCATAGGTAAAAGAAGCCAAAAATTACCTGAATTACCGCTAAAAATAGTAAAAATGACTGATAAGGCCATACCTGCTATACCAAACCAAACGGCTCTCTTAGCCTTCTCTTGATTGCTCAGCCCACCAAGCGATAGAATGAATAACACACTTGCTGATATATATGCTGCTGATACTAATCCATATTCCATTAACTTCTCCTACCGATCAGGATTTTTGAAACATAGCCAACATACGCCGAGTAACCATGAAACCTCCAACGATATTGATGGTTGAAATTAGAACCGAAATTGATGCTAGAAATATAGCAAACCAGCTTTCAGAGGCCATTTGCAGCACTGCACCAATAATTATTATACCAGATATTGCATTAGTTACTGCCATCAAGGGAGTATGCAAAGCATGGCTAACATTCCAAATAACTTGGAAACCTACGAAACAAGCTAAAGCAAATACTATCATGTGTTGCATGAAATCTGGTGGTGCATAGTTCCCAATGAAAAACATAAGAATTGCCCCTATGGATAGCAAGACTGTTTGCTGCAGTGTATTCTTCTTAAAGATTTCACGTTCTTCAGCTTTGATTTGTTCGGGAGTCTTGGTTTCAATTTTGGGAACCTGCTTGGCTATAGCTTGAATCTTTGGCGGAGGAGGGGGGAAGGTTAATTTCCCATTATGAGTAACGGTACTACCCCGGATCACGTCATCATTCATATCGACATTTATTTTTCCATCATTCGCAGGAGTTAAATCATCCAACATATGTCTGATATTATTAGCGTAAAGCGACGAAGCCTGCGAAGCCATGCGACTCGGGAAATCAGTATACCCAATGATAGTGACATCGTTATCAGTCACCACTTTTTCGCCAGGTACGGTTAAATCACAATTGCCACCCTTTTCAGCAGCTAAATCTACCACAACAGAACCAGGCCTCATTTTCTTAACAAATTCCTTAAGCCATAACTTCGGGGCATCCCTACCCGGTATGAGGGCCGTAGTAATAACAATATCGACTTCGGGAGCTTGTTCACTAAAACATTCTAACTGCTTTTCTCTAAATTCTGGGCTGGATGGAGCTGCATATCCGCCAGTCTCTGACCCGTCAGCGCCTTCATCAAAATCAAGCATTAAAAATTTTGCACCCATAGATTCAATTTGCTCCCCAACTTCAGGTCTAACATCAAATGCTCTCACGATAGCTCCAAGACTCACTGAAGTACCTATAGCTGCTAATCCTGCAACACCTGCACCTATTATTAATACTTTTGCAGGTGGAACTTTGCCAGCTGCAGTGATTTGCCCCGTCAGAAAGCGATCGAAATTATTTGTTGCCTCAATTACAGCTCTATAGCCAGCAATATTGGCCATGGAAGAAAGTGCATCCATCTTCTGGGCCCGACTTATCCTCGGCACCATATCCATGGCTATTGTTGTAACTCCCTTTTTTTGGAGACTTTCCAATAATACCTTATTTTGTCCAGGCCAAATGAACCCTATTAAAATCTGTCCCTTCCTAAGTTTTTTTTGTTCTGCATCAGTCGGTGGATTTACTTTCACAATAGCATCCGCCTCTTTCCACATGCTTGTGGGTGATTTAACTAGACGACATCCGTTCATTTTATAATCAGAATCAGAAAAGCGTGAATTCTTCCCAGCTCCAGACTGTACAATAACTTCATGGCCCAAATTTATTAGAAACTTAGCTGATTGTGGAGTTATCGCCACACGGCTTTCACCTTGATCCAATTCTTTTGGAGCTACTATTTTCATCTCAGCACCTTTTCAATATTCTACCTAGGGCCCATTAAAGGCTTTATAATATCGGGAGATAAATACTGGATACCGTACAGAAAGCAAGTTGTTTTTGTAATTGTGAATACTTAGGCTTATGTTCACATAGCTCCAGCAGCTATAATGATAAATTTAAATGGCTTTTTGTGAATAGCAGCGCAAAATTAACTTATTTATTTTTATTTGGCTTAATTGCTCTAAAATGATGAGGACAGTGTTCTCCTGAATCTAATACCCTTATCATAGCCTCCCAGGTCATTATTTGGTTTTTTATAAATTCCTTAGAAGTTAGTTTTTCATACGACTTTCGGTCTGACCCTGATAGGATATTTAACTCCCTGCGCGCCTCATTTCTATACCATGAATTACGGTTTCTTACTTCAATAGATCTAAATCCACAATTCTTCAAAGCTTGTTCATATCTGATTGGCGAGGCCATACCAAATCCAAGATCCTCAAGTTCCAAATAATATTTCATTTCTGGTGACGGTTCATTATCATGTGAGATTAGCCAATCCGAGAAAACAAAAATCCCACCTGGAACCAAAACCCTTGATACTTCATTAAAAATTGCTTCCTTATCAGGAACGTGCACAATTGAATCCTTAGAGAAAACTATATCAAATGTGTCTGCCTTGAAAGGTAATTTACCCTCCCCCACAAGGAAGACCTTAATTTTTTCTTCCAAATTTGCTCTCTTAATTTTATCCTTTGTTTTCTTTAAAACATCAGATTCAACATCCACACCTATAACCATCTTGGCTTGAAAGTCTCTAAGAAGGCTAATTGTTATCCCACCAGCTCCACACCCAATATCCAGAACTTTACGATCCAACAAGCTAGTTTTCATTAAAAGTCTTTGGATCTCTCCATGTCCGCCAGGTGACATAAATCCATCGCCCCACAACTTCTCTAAGAAATCAATATGTGTCGTATCGTAATGTAACTGATCTTGACTCAAGATATTCTTCCTTTAAGGAAATTATACGTTGAATATAAAGTAAATGTCAAAGAAACTAGGCCCATCCCAATCTATTTCAACTCAATGAAAAATTAATAAAAGGTATGAATATGCACAAATATATTGTTCTCGGAAAAACAAATACGGAATTTAGTTCTTCTATGGTCAGCAAACCTCAAAATCGAAAAGATATTGTGGCTCCTTTTGTCGAAAGCCTCGGGGGGAATCTTTTGGAAATGTTATATCTTAATCATCCTGAAATAAGTGCTGTGGCTCTAATTGAGGGACCAAATGATGAAGCCGTTGCCTCAATGACTGGCATTATCAAGGCTAGTGGAATGTTTGATGATCTCAATTGGTATCGAGCTTTTGACTCATCAGAATTAAAACAAATTTATGAATTGGCTTCTACAAAAATGACTGAATATGTTTCTGCCAAATCATTCGGGGAAGACAAGTAATGTATGCAAGAGTTATAAATTTTACTTTGCTGGCTCCATCTCTATGGACAGTAGTGCAAGCTGCAACATCAGCTGAAACATCCAAAGGGCATACTATACTTCTATTCAAATCATCCGATAATTCAGGAGTTATTGTTGAATTATTTTCAGACATAAAAATAGCGGGTAAAGAATTGAGGGCTTTAGAAATTCTTCAAAAATTTAAAGAACAAGCAATGGCTAAGGTCAATGTTTTAGAAGGTAAACAAGAGTAATGACTTTTAATCATAGATAGAAAGGCTCTTCTCAATTTATCTAAAAACTATATTCAGTGGAAAGCATAATTACGTCCTGATTTTGATAGGGGTAAAAACTATCTGAGACAGAACTAGCTTGATAGTTAACAACTCTAGCTCCAAGGGATAAACCATCCCGCACATTATAATTCGCAGCAAGACTAGAAATGACACTTTTCTCGCCATTCAATTTGCTAACACTGCCACTAATGCTCAAAAGATCATTTAATCCAGTCCATCTAGCTTGGAATGCTTGTCCAACTGATGTTTTGGAACCACTTAAATCTTCGGAATATTCTTGAACAAGTTTTATATCATTCTCAAAACTAATAGTTAAGTTGTTAATGCTGCTATAATCTAAACCAAACCCCATAACGGATTGATCTTTTTTCTTCCATGGTAGTATTGTAGGATCTTTTCCTGGAATTGGTACTCCTGCAATCTGTGCTCCCTC
>PACC02000064.1 GCA_002699695.2 Paracoccaceae bacterium
TACTGAACTTTCAGATAGAAAGAATTCCGTACAGATGCCTTTCTTTGAAAATCAGATTGATATATGTCTAATGGATACGAAACTAAGATTGCACTAGCTTTTACAAAGCAACGATTCTGCGGTCATTAATTATGGAGATACGATTTGAGTAAACTAAGCTGGGCATTGATTGGAGGCGGAGAGGGTAGCCAGGTAGGATTTGCCCATAGGGCTGCGGCTCAACTTGATAATAATTTTAGCTTGGTTGCAGGTGCACTCGATGTGAATCCTGATTCTGCTCGTGCATTCGGAATATCGCTTGGGTTAGAGGCGGCCCGATCTTATGGATCTTGGAGGGACATGCTTGATGCTGAAAAAAATGTAGAAGGAGATCAGCGTATAGATCTTGTTACTGTAGCTACGCCTAATTCAACCCATTTCGAAATTACGAAAGAATTTCTTGAAGCAGGTTTTCATGTGCTTTGTGAAAAACCCCTTACAATGACTGTTGAAGAGGCACAAGCATTAGTTCTGATAGCTAAAGCTTCCAATAGGATTTGTGCTGTGAATTATGGTTATACAGGGTACCCTTTAGTTAGACAAATGCGTTCAATGGTTTTGGCAGGAGAGTTGGGTAAGATTCGTTTGGTTGTTGCAGAATTTGCAGGAGGTTTCATGGCAGATTCAGCCGATGCAGAAAATCCCCGTGTAAAGTGGAGATTCAATTCTAAGCACTCAGGGATGGCGGCCATTACTGTAGATTGTGGTATACACGCGCTAAATATGGCTTGTTTCATTACAAATGAGAAAGTGGTAGAGGTTTCTAGTGATTTTGCTTCTGGAATAAAGAGTCGCGAACTAGAAGATGATAACTTGTCTGCATTTAGGATGGAATCTGGTATTGTTGGTAGACTCTGGACCAGTGGGTTAGCAATAGGTCGAACTCATGGTTTGACAATTCAGATTTTTGGAGAGACAGGAGGTCTTTCTTGGACACAGGAACAGCCTAATCAGCTTTCTTGGACGCCATTAAATAAACCTACATGTATATTGGAAAGAGGTCATCCCGATTTGCATTTGTCGGCTCAGAGAGCAAATAGAATAACCATTGGCCATCCTGAAGGAATGGTATTTGCCTTTGCAAACATCTATCGTGATTTATTTGAAGTTATTTCGTCTGTCAAAGCAGATACAAAACCTCACAGTCTTGCACTTGATTATCCAAAAGTTGAGGATGGCTGTCACTCTATTGAGATTGTTGAGGCTATGACTAGGTCTGTTGCCAATAAGAGTTGTTGGACCAAGGTTTGAGTGCCTTAAGAGCATCAGAATATTGATGAAAGTTTATAGACGTCAAACTTAGATTAGTTTATGAGTTGTTGAAATTTATTGAAAGTAATTCAGATGAGCCATTTAGCAGTCCTTACAAGTGGGGGAGATGCTCCGGGTATGAATGCAAGCCTTAGAGCAATAGTACGTTCAGCCAACAATAAGAAAATAAAAGTCTATGGAGTTTTTAATGGCTTTGAAGGTCTAATTGATGACCGCCTTGCAGAACTAAAACCACGACAGGTTGGTAATATAATACAGCGCGGTGGTAGCATACTGCAAACTTCTAGGTCCAAACGTTTTTTAGACAAGAAATATAGAAATCAAGCTAGAGAAAATTTGTTAAAAAGAGATATTAGTTCTGTAATCGTAATTGGTGGGGAAGGATCTTTGAAAGGAGCAGCATGTCTTGGAGAAGAAGGGGAACTAAATGTTCTAGGATTGCCTGCAACTATTGATAGAGATATTCCTTTGGTTGGACCGACCATTGGTTTTGATACGGCCATAAATACCTCTTTACAAGCAATAGACAGAATTAGGGACACCGCTTCTACTTCTAACACGGTTCATATAATCGAAGTGATGGGGCGAGCTTGCGGTTGGATAAGCTTATTTGCAGGAATAGGTGGTGGGGCGGAGGCAGTGATCTTACCAGAATTCCCAACAGATATAGAGAAATTAGCTTCCCAAATCAAAGAACAAAGATCTTCCGGTAAACAAGGTTGTATTTTGATTGTTTCTGAGGGGGCATGTAATTCTTCTGGAGGAGAAGGGTTAGTCAAGGATCTGAATAAAGTTTCTAATTTTGATCTAAGGATAACTAAATTGGGTCATATACAAAGGGGTGGTAACCCTAGTGCGGTAGACAGGGTCCTGGCTAGTAGATTGGGTGCGGGAGCAGTTGAAGGTTTTTTATCTGGGAACAAGCAATGCGTTGTGGCTCAGCCTAAAGATAAAATAAAAATGATTCCTTTTAACGATTTATCAGGCATATTAAATTCAGAAATGGAAGATTACTATAAACTTATTTTCAGATTGGTTTAGAATTAGAACTGTAGATTATTAAACCCCTTTTGAAACATAGATAGAAACCAATTGCTTTGTTAAAAGTAAGAATCTGTTTGTTGTGTTTGAGATGCGAATTAATTAGTTTAGATGCTTAAAGTGAATGTTGTACTTTGAGTAATAAATAAAACTCCTGAGCTTATTTAAAGGGCTTTTTATTTGTATGATTTCTTTTTTAAATTGCTAATGGTATTTCCCGAAAGCTTGTCTAGCGCAATTATCATATTTTTGATTCTTGTGAGTTTTATTACTTCTTTTATTTCAGCAATAGTTGGTTTGGGTGGTGGGGTAATTTTACTGGGAATTTTTGCTATTTTTCTAGATCCAATTGCAATTATTCCTGTCCATGGGGTAGTTCAAGCAGCATCAAATGCGGGTAGATTAATTACTTTGCTTGGCAGAGTTCATACTCCTGTTGTGCTTCCCTTTATCTTGGGAAGTTCTATTGGTGCAACTTTGGGTGGTTTCACTTTTGCTCAAATAAACCCCGAGTTTGTACAGCTATTTGTTGGAATATTTATAATTTTAACTGTTCTGAACTTGTTTCCAAAGATAAGAACAAAACATTTAGTATTTGTAGGGATAGTTTCTAGTTTTCTAACTATTTTGGTTGGCGGCGCGGGCTCTTTCGCGGCAGCAGTCGTAAACTCAATCAAACTGGAAAAATTAAGCCATATAGCCACATTAGCATTGATGTTATTGATACAGCATTTTATGAAAATTATTGTTTTTGGTTTTTTAGGTTTTGCATTTGCTCCCTATGTCTCTCTAATAATTTTGATGATATTTTCTGGGTTCATGGGAACCCTAATAGGTCGAGTATTGGTTGTGCGTTTAAACGAAGATATTTTTCGGAAAGTTCTTAATCTATTTTTAATTTTTTTGGCAGTTAAATTGATTCTTGGATCTATCTTGGGAACATTCAAATAGAAAGCTGTGGTTGTAGCCAATGTAAATTACTTTCGATTTTATCCCTAGACGCAGCCATACCTGTGGAGGCATACTTGCCACTATTGCAACAAATTTAATCTTAGGAGAACCAACTAAGAACCGTCCTGCATTTTCGGCATTTGTGATGCAGTATTTATTGATTATGCATATTAAAACAGGATAGATCTGCCTTTGAAAGGCAACTATACCATCGAATGGGAATCCTTATCCATCCTTATCCATTAAACTGGAAGGAGAGGCACTTTCGAGTGCTAATGATATTATCACATTTACTCAACATTAATCTTACGGAGATAAAGCACCTATGATGACTGGATTAGCTCTTGAAGTTGGTGCGGACAGTTGTATTTAAAGATGTTAGCTTGACAATAGTTAAATTTGACTGAAAAATGTATGGATGCCCAAAATAGTCAAATATTCTGAAGTTTTAAGTGAAGTTGTAGCTTCAGGTGTTTCAACTAAAAAGCTACTTCATGAAAATTCTCTCAATGATAAAAGGATGACACTAGAAGTTTTAAAAATGGATGCATATTCAGAATTTGTTATTAATAATGCTGAAACTTCTGTTAGTTGGGTTCAGATTTTGGAAGGTGAAATAAACATAGATCAAAATTCCTTGACAAAGGAACATTTAGTTTTTTTTCCATTACACTTTTCAGTAAAAATTAAGGCAAAATCAAATGCAAAGCTTGTTTATGTATCAATTCCAAATGCAAAGTCTTTTGATGAAAGCCTTGAGTTTAATGAGCAAAAGTCTATGCAGATTATTAATTGGTTTAAAGAGCCGGTATTGAATTCAGAATTTGATAATAGAAAAAGAATTTATGTAATGTCTGAGGCTTTAGCCAATACTTCAGTTGCCAAAGGAGAAATAATTATTTATCCACCAAACACATCTGCTCCGGAACACTATCATGTTGGAGCAGAACATTTTCAATTTATGATGTCTGGTGAGGGTATTGCCGTTTTAGGGGGGGTTGAGCATAAGCTTGAAGCTTTTGATCTATTATATAATTTTGAAAATGAAAATCACTATTTTTATAACAGTTCTAATTCTGAATTTGTATTTGTAGAGTTCTTTGTTCCTGGAAAATATAAGACGATTTGGGCACCCCATGCAAAAGTATGTACTTGGTTACCAACAGGCAAAAATTATCTTGGTAATGCCCCCAGCAGAGATATCAAAAAACATGTGGCTGGAGAAGGAGAAGGTATTTAAATATTTTCTGATATCACTTAAAGAGTTTTGATAAGAAATTTACTCTTGTTTAATATAATGAAGTGGCTGATATTCCAACGTTTTAAAACTAAAAAACTGAATCCAGAAGAGAAAGTTCGAAATGTGCCTACTTCCANGGGTTCACCTATAATAAAAACCAACTAGCTAAGNCCAAAAACANAAAGAACCCTACTATGTCGGTCATATATTAATACTGTNTTATATTGTCCAATGTGTCAGTAAAATAANGGTTTTAGCTNTCCATACTGTCCGGTATGCCAGTACCATACAGATATGTTGTACCTACTTTTAAAGATTGGCTACCTTATTTTTTGAATCTTCAATCTTGGCATCAATAGTTTAAAGAAGTTAAAGAGTTGTACAAAGATCTGCTATGATATAGCACTTATCATTTGGAACAAATTATTATAGATAATGACTAATCTAGCAAAGACAGTTTTAGTGCTTGGCGCAACAGGAAATACTGGGTTCCCTCTTGTAAAGCAACTTCTTACCCGCGGATATAGTGTTCGGGTTATTGTGAGATCACTTGACAGATTTTCCCAGGAACTACTTAAGAATCCAAAACTCAAAGTCATAAATGAAAATTTGCTTGATCTCAGTCATGAGCAACTTCTCGAAACTGTTAATGATTGCGGGAATATAGTATCCTGCTTAGGTCATACAATGAGTTTAAGAGGAATTTTTGGAGAACCTAGAGCGCTCGTTCTCGAGGCAGTTAAACGAGTATGTTTAGCCATTAAGGATGCCGATATTAAAGGTAAAAAGAAATTCTTGCTGATGAATACCGTGGGTAATCGCAATCCTGGCGACAATGTGACCATAAGTGAAAAATTTATTTTATTTCTCTTACGATGCCTTATACCCCCGCATTATGATAATGAAGCCGCTGCAGCTTATCTGAGAGATGAAATCAGTTCAGAAAACGAATTTGTCGAATGGGTAGTTATACGGCCAGACTCACTTATTAACGATGAAATCTCTACCTATGAGGTGGTATCAACGCCTCCCCGAACAATTTTCAATGGCCTTAAAACCACGCGATCAAACGTTGCTCATTTTATGTGCGAATGCATAGAAAACCCATCTACATGGAATCGGTGGAAAGGCAAAATGCCTGTGGTTTTTGATAAATAAGTTTAGTTATCCATATAAAGGGTTGTTTGATAGAATGTTAGGATATTAACTTTGGTATCATTTCAAACTAAAATTGTATGAGCGGTATCACTTGCTTGGATGAGGGTGGGCTTTTTGGGCACCCCTGCTCCTGTCTTCGCCAACTCCATGGCACATATTGGTTTAAAAAACTGGTTCTATGCTGCCATCATTGCTTTGCACCTTTCTGCGTATTTTCCGCAATCATAGATATCATTTCAAACATCACAGCCGCAGCTGTTAGGGCTGTTATATTGTTTGGGCTATCCTTGGTCGGCATCATGCATACCACATCCCCACCAATTATATTGAGCCCCCGAGCGGCGCGCAGCAAACCAATAGCTTCATCAATATCAAAGCCTTTTTCTCCAGGTTCGAGGTTAGAGACAGCCGGGGCAATTGTCGGATCAAGGCAATCTAGGTCGAACGTAATATAAACTGGGCGATCTCTTAAAACTTGGCAGGTCTGCGCAACAACATCCACCAGCCCACGCTGCCTAAATTCGCGCATTGTGACAATATTATACCCATAGTCATAAGAGGGTTGCAACCAATCCATCGTTCTTGGATGCCCTCTTAATCCTATTTGCATTGAGCGCGTGGGATCCACTTTACCCTGATCTGCGAGATATGCCCCCCAATGCGCAGCTGACTTTTTGGCTCCCAGAAAATGATCTACCTTGGTGAAAACATCTGTATGAGCATCCAGATGCAGCAAGCTGACCGACTGGCCTCCTGCAAGATTGCCAGTGCCCAGGGCTTGCAAGATACCACCGGTAATCGAGTGATCACCACCAATAGAAACTGGCCGAGCACCAGTTACGTCAATCTTACCGAAAAAATCTGTAATGCGCGCGATGCAGTCCTCATTATCATTAGCTCGCGGAAAAGGTACGTCCCCTACATCAGTTATTTTTGCGCAGGACCAAGGATCAACCTCAAAGACAGAATGTACCCGACGCTGAACAGCAGACACATTGCGCAGCGCCCGTGGACCCAGATGCTGATCACGCTCAGTTGTGCCGTTTCCAGTCGAATGCGGCACGCCCACTAAAGCTATATCGTGCCCATCAGGCGGCTGATTGGCACATCTAAATATGGTAGGTATGCCCCACCAGTACAAATTATCCATCATTGAACGATCGTGTTCTTCGGCCATATGTTTCTCCCCTATAACCAACCATATTTGCCGCATGATTAGTTTTTATTTGAATGGTTTCACCTTTAGAGCTTATCCTCATCAATTGGATGAATAGCTAAAACATATTTTATATCTTCTAATAAGTCATATCAATTTACACTTCTATTTTATCTTTACTCTTCAAAACAAAAATGTGTAAACGCTACCACTTGCTTTAATTGGGATGTGGTTTTTTTGGATG
>PACC02000065.1 GCA_002699695.2 Paracoccaceae bacterium
TCAAGGGCATCTCTAGTTATTATTCCTTCAGGTCGGATGATCATCATAACTACAATTATGATTCCAAAAATGAAAAATCTCCAATCATCACCTATTCTAAGAGCTTCAGGTATTAAGGTAAAAAATGAAGCACCCACTAGCGGTCCCCAGGCCGTTTGAGTTCCCCCAATCAAAACATAAAGGAGTACAAAAATAGATACATTGGCATTAAAATATTGAGCCTCAATAAATCCAAAATAAAGCGCGTAAAGGCCACCAGAAAGTCCGGCTAAAGCACCGCCCAAAGTAAAAGCCCCAACTTGGATGGCCCGTTTGTGAACTCCCATCAGGTCAGCCACTGCATCATCGTCATGGACTGCTCTCATCGCCAACCCTATTCGGGTTGACATTAAATAAAACCCAAATAGGACTACAACTATTGTCATTATTAATATGACTTCAGTTTCAATATAAGCATTAACGACCATACCCGTGGGGCCACCAAGAAAATCACTATTTAAGATTATACCAGCCACAATTTCAGCAATAGCAAATGTAGCTAAAACCATATAAACACCTTTTGTTCGGAGTATAGGGAATGAAATTAATAAACTTATGATCCCACCAAGAATGGCTGAAAGAATCAATATGAGAGGGATGGGCAGCCCCATCTCATTGGACAGTATGGCACATGTGTAGGCACCTATAGCTTGAAAACCTGCCCCTCCAAGATTTAATTGCCCCGTAGCAGCTGTCACATAAATTGAGTAGGCAAAAATTATATTGATACCTAATATTGCTAATACTCCAGATAAATAGCCACTCATTAAAATTTACCTTTACCAATAGCGTTATGACCAAAGAGACCAGTTGGTTTAAAAATGAGTAAAATTAGCAGTAATCCCCATACCGTGATTTGAGCAGAGGACGCACCGAAGAAATATATAGATAGGGTTTCGCTCAATCCCACAATTAAGCCTCCTGCAATAGCTCCCCACACAGACCCTAAACCACCAATTACCATTGCTGCGATCGCTTTTGTTCCTACGTGATCACCCATGTATGGACTCACTTCATGGTAATTAATTGCAAATATGGCTGCAGATATTCCGCAAAGAAATCCTGTAAGGATGAAGACAATTGGGACGATTCTATTTACTTCAATCCCCATTAGAGTCGCAGCATCGGGGTTTTCCGCGATAGCTCTCAAGGCACGTCCGACTTTTGTTTTCTTGAGTAACATTGATAGTCCGGCTACGATAACAATAGATAGAAGCAAACTTACCAACTGGGGAATCGAAATTATGAAACCAGATATTCTCCAATCTAAATTGGAAAAAGGTGTAGAAAAGCCGCGCGTGTCAGATCCATGAGCAACTAGAATTAAATATTCAAAAATCAATAAAAAGCCTAGTGATGAAACCAAAGGAATTGCATGCTCGGTGGCATCACCATGTTTCATCTTAAAATATCTGTAAGTGAAGCGTTCGACTAGTAAGGACGCACATATTGCGCACACCACGCCAATTGTGAGAGAGAATGCCCAGTTAATAGGGCCAGATAAGCCGAAGGGTAAGCCATAGTGCGATAATGACCATCCCACCATTCCTGCCAGCATATAAAGTGCCGGAATTGTAAAATTCAGGAAATTTAATATTCCAATTGTTAATGTGAATGCAACTGCTACACTAATGTAGATACTACCAAGCATTAAGCCATTAATAATTTGCTGCAGTAATTGTTCAAATGTCAAAATGAACGGCCCTTAAACATGAATAAATATCAATCAACAGATTTATAATGAGGCTTTAATAATCATGTTGTCCAGACAAATTTTTTGACTTTACATTCGAATTTTCTGTATAAACGGACCTAATAGAAAAAAGGTATAATTCTATGCGTGAAAATAAGGAGGCGGTTCTAGTGATCGGCGCCGGGCCGGTTGGCCTTGTAACAACAGCGGCACTCATTTCTTCAGGAATTCCAGTAAAATTAATAGAATCAACTGCTGACCTAGCATTGGATTTGCGGGCATCCACTTTCCATCCCCCGACACTTGATTTTTTGGAGACACTAGGCATAGCAGAAACCTTAGTAAAGCAAGGACTCATTTGCAGACAATGGCAATTTAGGGATAGAAATGAGGGTATAATTGCATCTTTTGATTTGAGTGTTTTGGAGGGTGAGACTAATTTTCCATTCAGGTTGCAGTGTGAACAATGGAAATTAACGAAGGCTTTGCGAGAGTATATAGAGGGCCATCCAGATGGTGAATTGATCACACAGGCTACGGCTGAGACAGTTGGTCAGAATTCTCACTGTGCATGGGTTAAGGTAATACAGGAAGATGGAAGCAAAGAAGAGTATATAGGTAGATTCCTGATAGGATCAGATGGTGCACGCTCAACTGTCAGAAAAGCAATAAATGTGAAATTTGAAGGGATGACAATTCCGGAGATATTTCTCGTGCTTTCCACAAAATTTCGCTACGAATTGGCAATGCCAGACTTGGCAAACATTGCGTATATTTCGGATCCAAGTGAATGGTTGGTGTTGCTGAGAACGCTAAGCCTTTGGAGAGTGCTCTTACCGACAAATCCTGAACATTCTGAAAGTTTTATCATGAACCCAAGAAACGTTGAGAAAAGGCTGCAATCAGTATTTCCTTCGTCAGAACCTTACGAAGTAGTACATAAAACTGCTTACAGGGTCCATGAAAGAGTTGCCAATAAATATGTTGAGGGAAGGATCTTCTTAGCAGGAGATGCAGCACATGTTAATAACCCCTTAGGAGGCATGGGAATGAATGGTGGAATTCATGATGCTATGAATTTAGTTGAGAAACTGAAGAAAGTTTGGGATGGGGAGGCTCTGGATTTGATGGGAAGATATGAGCGGCAGCGAAGAAAAGTAGCAATAGAAACTGTTCAAGCACAAGCATTAAGAAACAGAGCTATCCTAAACACATCAGACCCAGAACAGAGGGCGGCCTATTATACAGAATTAAGGGATACTGTGGAGAATCCTATTAGGCACAAAGAATATGTGATGCGATCTTCAATGATAACTTCCCTAAGAGAATTGCAAGAAGTTGATTGAAAAGACTAAATTTAGACAATATGGCTCTTGTGATTTTTGAGGTACCAATCAGCTAACTCCTCTCTAGTAGGGAACCAAATATCATCAAATTCCTTCAAATATTTGAGAAATTTTTGGAGTGAGCGGATTCTAAATGGCTGTCCGATAACATGTGGGTGAAGACCAATATTCATATGCCGACCACTTTCAGCACTTTCATGATAGAGCCAGTCAAATTGTTCTTTGAATACATTGAATGCTCCCTCTATATCTTTTCCTTGGCGTAAGAAAACTGTGAAATCATTAACCTCTGAAGTATATGGTATCGATACGATGTCAGTTCCTGATCTTGTTTTTACCAAGTAGGGCTGATCATCATTTAATAAATCACAAAAAAAAGTGAGACCCTCTTCAGCAATTAAGTCAATTGTATTAGGTGTAGATCTAAGAGATGAGGAAAGCCAGCCCTTAGCATCTCTTCCAACAACATTACGGTAAACATCTAGAGTTGCGCGAATGATGGACCTTTCGGCTTCTTCATCATCCTGGAAATCTGTAAGTAATTCAGTTTGTTCGAAATTATGAGCCACTATTTCATAGCCTTGATCTACTGCATACTCAACAACTGCTCTACGTTCAGTTGCCATCATAGCATTGATTGTGCAAGAGGTGGGAATATCGGCACTCTTAAACAAATCAAACATTCTCCAGACGCCCACTCTATGCCCATACTCTCGCCATGTCCAATTGGGGTTGTCATATACTCTTCCGGGAAGATTTCCTCCAACTATGCCGGGACCACCTGGGTAAATAACCTTATCAGTGTCCTTACTTGGTTGCCAGTATTCCAAATTAGTAGTCAATATTACTGCCATCCTTTTCCCGAAGGGCCATTTTAATGGTTTACGTTTTGGCATTGGTACAAAGTCATATTGCATACTAAATCTCCTAAGGTTTCTTAATCGCTCCAGCGTTTTTCAAAATCGTAAACGTCATTAAATCCAATTAGCTCACTAAAATGTTCGAAGTTGTGCATGGATTGTGTCTTAACTGAACCATTAGACTTTAATTCGGTAAAAGCGCGCTTTATTGCATCAGCTGCTGATAGAAAACCTAAACTTGGATATATGAGTAGATTAAAGCCTANGGACATNAGAGCTTGTGAATCTAGATTACTTAAATTCCCATCGGGAACCATCTTGAAAACTAATGGNTTGTCAATGTTCTTCCTTAGCCTTTTCAGNTCTTGGACATTTTTCGGAGCCTCTACAAAAATNAGGTCGGCGCCTGCCTTTGNATAGGCTTCTGCTCTTCTAATGGCTTCATCTAATCCTAATTCTGGGCGACTNTCAGTTCGCGCTATAATAAGNAAATCAGCACTCAGNCTATTGTCAGANGCGACATTAACTCTCTTTACCATTTCCTNANTTGTTACAACCTGAACACCTTTTGCGTGGCCACAGCGNTTGGGAAANACCTGATCTTCAATTTGAATTGCAGAAACTCCNGCCTTTTCATAACTTCTCACTGCGTGCCTTAAGTTAATTAGGCCACCATAGCCAGTGTCTGCATCGACAATTAAAGGTTTTTTTGTAACTTCAGCAATCATCCTTACCCGGTCATAAATGTCTGTAAAAGTCATTATTCCGACATCTGGAATGCCTAGGTGTGATGCGGCAATGCCATAACCACCTATGAAAATTGCTGGAAAACCAACTTTTTCCGCTAGTATTGCAGAAATCATGTCATGAACTCCTGGAGCTACTATAATTCCATCAGAATCGAGGACCTGTCTCAGAGTTAAATTGTTCATGTAGCAAATTCCTTAAGATGCAAAATAATGTTAAGTTGGTCTGCATAAGATTATAGAATTGTCCGAACAAAGCTTATCGGTTAGATAATCGCTTGTCTAGCTAACTACTTGACATTTAAATAGTATTAAAAGAACATCATTTTCTCATCGTAGAAGGGATAAATATGTCTAAGGATGCTCTTGGCTGGAGGTGTAAATTTGCGGTTGTCGCACCATCAACTAATACGATTGTTCAGCCTGATATGGATAGTCTTAGGGTGCAAGGTGTTACAAATCATTACGGTCGGATCCATATTCCCAATATGAGAGTGGGGAGTGATAAGGAGTTTGTAGATTTAGTGGAGGCCATTGGTGCCACATTATATGAGGCTGTTGATAGGTGTAGTACATGTGAACCAGATTATCTTATAATGGGGATGTCTGCATTAATGTTCTGGGGAGGGCGTTTAGAGTCTGAAAAAAGAATGGCAGCTCTTTCTCAACACTGTGGTTTAGAAGTTTCAGCTGGTTCCTTTGCTTGTGAAGCTGCCCTTAAATTGTACGGGGTCAAACGCATTGCAGTAATTTCACCCTATTGGCCGATTTCTGACAAAAACGTTACATTATTTTTTGAAGATTGTGGATTTGAAGTTAAGAAATTTAGGGGATTAAAATGCCCAACTCCTGTTGCCATTGCTCATGTTCAGCCAGAGGAACTAAGGCAGCATGTAATAGAAATGAACGACGCTAGTATTGATGCTTTTGTTCAGGTAGGAACCAACCTATCAATGGTGGATGTTTGCAATGAAATGTCAGTAGAACTAAAAAAACCTATGTTTCCTATTAATGCAGCTACTTATTGGCACGCCCTCAGGGCTAATGGACTTAAAGATCAATTTGGGGGCCATGGGCCATTGTTTAAAGATCACTAATCATCATCTTGGTTTAGGCACCTTTAATAGTTCCATATTTGGGAATATATTGAGACTCCATTAAAAATTTTGATAACATTAAAGAGGTAAAAAAATCAAATGTCACTGCTATTAAATCCGATCGAACCTCCAAAATTAATTAAAAGTTGGATTAACAATGATGCAGCACATGGGTCAGGGCGAGAACTGCCTGTATTTTACCCTGCAACTGGAGAGCAGGTTTCTATTTTGGTTGAAGACGGTCCTGAAGATGTGAATAAAGCAGTAATTTCTGCCCGTAAGGCTTTTGATAATACATCATGGAGTAAGCAATCGATTGAAAAGAGAATTGAAATTCTTGAAAGTTGCAGAAAGGTCATTCTAGATAACTTGGACGAATTGGCTAGGTTGGAATGCTTGGCAACTGGACTGATCCTAAGAGAAATAAAAGGTTTTCACCTGCAAAGAGCTGCCTATAATTTCCGTTTTTTTGCACAATATATCAGCCAAACTCACGGAGAGCGTTTCGATAACACGGAAGGTTATCTCACGCTGGTGAATCGTGAACCGGCTGGAGTCATAGGGTTAATAGCGCCTTGGAATGCTCCACTAGCCCTGGCGACTATGAAGATTGCTGCATCAATAGCATTTGGGAATTGTGCAATTTTAAAACCATCCGAGCAAACCCCATTCTCTTTGGCAAAGCTAGTGAGTTTACTTAGCAATATTTTACCACCTGGGGTGTTAAATTTAGTAAATGGCCGAGGCCCAGTTACTGGATCACACTTAGTAGCTCATCCAGGGATAGATAGAATTAGTTTCACGGGTGGTACCGTAACTGGGCGCAGTGTCATGATGGAAGCAGGAAAACAACTTACTCCCTGTTCTATGGAGCTTGGTGGTAAATCAGCTAACATAATTTTTTCTTCAGCTGATTATCAAAGAGCTTTAGACGGTGCATTGATAGGAATTTATTCAAATAATGGGCAACAATGCTTGGCAGGATCTCGAATTCTTGTTGAAGAAAAAATTTTCGATCAATTTGTGGCTGAATTCATCGAACGCACTAAGCAGATTGTTGTTGGTGATCCCTTGAAAGATGAAACAGAAATTGGTCCCATTGCATCAAAACGACATATGGAAAGAATTTTATCTTTTGCCGATTTGGCGGTAAAAGATGGCGACAAACTTTTGGTAGGAGGTCACAAATCAGATATTCATGAAAAGGGATATTTTATGGAACCGACAGCAGTTTTAGCTAAGTCAAATAAAAGTAGAGTATGTCAGGAAGAAATTTTTGGACCATTTGCAAGTTTCATCCCATTTAGATCAGAGGATGAAGCAATTGAAATAGCAAATGACACAGAATTTGGTCTCGTTTCATACATCTGGTCTGATCATATGCCGACAATAATGAATATGTCTGAAGCAATGCGTTCAGGTGTGGTTTGGGTCAATACGCCAATGATGAGGGAATTAAGGGCCCCATTTGGAGGATTCAAAAACTCTGGAGTTGCCCGAGAAGGAGGCTATTCATGTGAACAGTTTTACACTGAGGAAAAGACAATTTCTTTGCCAAAATCCCCATTGAATTTAATAAAATTTGGCAGCCGATAAATTTTTTAGTAGTTGTTAAACACCTATGCAAAAAGATCTTGAATTGTTTTGATATTCTATACAATTCTCTGCTTGACAATATTGAATTCCAAGAGTTTATATGAGGGGAATTATGCGTTTTTAGCACTTCTGCGGTTGTAGCTCAGTTGGTTAGAGTGCCGGCCTGTCACGCCGGAGGTCGCGGGTTCGAGTCCCGTCAACCGCGCCATAGCTTTGGTTTGTTTCTAATAAAGATG
>PACC02000058.1 GCA_002699695.2 Paracoccaceae bacterium
CTGATTATCAAAGCTTTTATTGATTCTAATGCAAAGTTCATGTGCATCCTCAATTGCCTGTGTTGCACCTTGTGCCAAATAAGGTAGAATTGGGTGACACGCATCACCTAATAGTACCACTCTATTTCTGTGCCAGGAATCAAGAGAAGTATGCTCAAAAAGACCCCATTTTTTGACAGAATCCATATTCTTCAATACTTCCTTCAAGTCAATAAATTCCGAGAATTTCTCCTTTATCTCTTGGGGATTAATCTCTCTAGTCCAAATTTCTTGGCAATATGAATCAAACTCTGTGCAAAATACAAAATTAACTAAGCTACCTTTTCTAATTGGGTAAGACACTACATGTTTGCCTGCACCTAAGAATAACCGTGTTTGTCTACTGGCAAAAGATTTGGGTAACTTATCTGCCGAAATAACAGTTCTATATGCCACCTGGTTCAAGAAAACTGGGGTATTTGCTTGAAAGATTTTATTTCTAGTGGTGGAATTAATTCCATCTGCTGCCACAATAAGATCAAATCTAGAGGATGAGCCCCCACTAGTAGTCACAGTTGCACCATTTAAGTCATGCTTTATTTCTAAGACTTGAGTTTTATAAAAAATGTCAACTCCGAGCCTAAAATTTTCCCTCTTTAAAAGTGAAATAAAATCAACCCTATGAAATTGATAAAATCCTGCTCCGTATAATTTCTCAGCTGTCTTTCCTAGTGGTATTTTTGCTAACTCCTTTCCAGTAAGACCATTAATACAGCCAATGGAATCTGGGTAATCCCCCAACTCAGCAATTTTATTTTGCAATCCATACATCTTAAGAGCTCTAATACCATTAGCGCTAATTTGTAGGCCAACACCATCGGATGAACTTTCCGCAAGTTTTTCAAAAATCGTGACTTTGCACCCGATGCTTCTCAACATAACCCCAGCGGAGAGCCCCCCGACTCCCGCACCCATGATGCCAATATCAAGCACGGATTACATAAAATTTATACCTGAACACAAACCCTACCTCCATCGATAGAAATTTCAGAAGGCTTAAGAAAAATTGTCCCTAGTCGTCCCTATGAACCTTTTCTCTTCTTTCATGCCTCTCTTGTGCCTCCAAACTTAGGGTAGCTATAGGTCGAGCATCGAGCCTTTTAAAGGAAATAGGGTCACCTGTCTCCTCACAATAACCATAAGTGCCCTCATTGATCCTTCTCAATGCCGAATCAATCTTAGATATGAGTTTTCTTTGCCTATCCCGAGTCCTTAACTCAAGCGTCCGATCAGTCTCCTCCGAAGCTCTATCTGTTACATCTGGAATGTTTCTGGCATCAGACTGCATATCTTCTATAGTTTCTCGACTTTCCTGGAGGATAGAATCTTTCCATGCAATCAACTTGCTCCTGAAATATTCCACCTGTCTGGAATTCATGAACTCCTCATTAGGCAGAGGATTATAGTGTGAAAAATTTTTCTTTAACGCTACCATCTCTTGACCCCCCCCACTCTTTGTCTAGACAGTTACTTAATTGTAAAATATTAACAAGGGGAGTTCTAGATGGAATCAAAGCAATTGTCACGAGGAAAAAATCATTTTGTGTTGGAGTAAACCATGAAATTTAATGGGACTAATAATTATATAGCAACTGAAGATTTGAAGATGGCTGTGAATGCCGCCATAACCCTAGAAAGACCGTTGCTCGTCAAGGGTGAACCTGGAACAGGGAAAACTGAACTTGCTAAGCAAATTGCATCCAAATTGGATTTAGAAATTCTAGAATGGAACATCAAATCAACGACTCGGGCGCATCAAGGGTTATATGAATATGATGCAGTTAGCAGACTTAGGGATAGTCAACTGGGGGAAGAAAAGGTCAAAGATATTAAAAACTATATAAAGAAAGGAACCATATGGTCAGCCTTTGATTCGAAAAAAAGGGTAGTTCTGCTAATAGATGAAATTGATAAAGCTGATATAGAATTTCCAAATGACCTCTTACAGGAATTAGATAAAATGCGATTTCATGTTTACGAAACAGGAGAAACTATTAGAGCTGAACAGAGACCGATCATCATTATCACATCTAATAATGAAAAAGAATTACCGGATGCTTTTCTCCGTAGATGTTTTTTTCATTATATTAAATTTCCTGACAAAGAAACGCTCACAAAAATCGTCAAAGTACATTTCCCAAACATTAAATCTACTCTGTTGCAAACAGCTCTAGAAACTTTTTTTAATGTTAGAGAGGTGCCTGGATTGAAGAAGAAACCATCAACTTCAGAAATTTTAGACTGGATAAAACTGATTCTTGCGGAAGACATTTCAAGTGAAGATCTACGTCAAGATCCTAAAGACATGTTACCCAAACTTCACGGAGCTCTACTAAAGAATGAATAAGATGTTCAGCTATTTGAAAAGTTGGCATTCCTAACTAGAAATCAGTAATTTAGCGTTTAGCATGTGGATTAGTGCTATTAGTTTCTTTGAATCAAGGTAAATTTATAATGGGTATAATTCTCGCTATGATTGTTCTTGGAGGTACCATTGGATACCTGATAGCCACCAAAAGAAAGGGAAATTATTTGGACAAATTACAATATATTGCTGTTTTTTCAGTTATATCCCTAATAGCTGCCATAATCATGCAAATAATAATAATGAAATTAATCTTGATTTGAAATGTTCAATAGTTTTTTTGACAATTTACGAAATAGTGGGGTCCCTGTATCACTTCTGGAATTCCTTTCATTTTTAGCTTGCTTGGAAAAAGGAGTAACAGAGTTCAAGATTGAAAACTTTTATTTCTTGGCAAAAACCAGCCTAATAAAACATGAGAAACACTTAGATATTTTTGACAAGGTTTTTTCTAAAAGTTTTAATGGAATAGAAAACCTTGATGCTAACCTTGTGATCGCCCAGATAGATTTACCAAAGCAATGGCTTGAAAAACTGGCGGAAAAAATTCTTACCAAGGAACAAATGAAAGAACTGCGTTCTCTTGGTAGCTTTGAAAAATTAATGGAAACCTTACAACAAAGACTTAAGGAACAAGAGAAGCGCCACCAGGGGGGTAACAAATGGATAGGAACAGCAGGAACTTCACCATTTGGAGCGTATGGATATAACCCTGAGGGGGTCAGAATTGGGCAAGCAAATAGTAGACATCAGAAAGCAGTCAAAGTGTGGGACAAGCGCCTATTCAAAAATTTGGATGAAAATAGTGAAATTGGATCTCGTAGTATGAAGATCGCACTAAAAAGATTAAGAAAATGGGCAAGAGATGGAAATAATGAAGAATTAGATCTAGATGATACAATTTCAACCACTGCTAGAACAGGTTTTCTGAATATTCAAACGAGACCCGAGCGCCAAAATTCAGTCAAAGTTCTCATATTTTTTGATGTGGGCGGTTCAATGGATATGTACATAGCTCAAGTTGAAGAATTATTTTCGGCTACAAGGTCTGCATTTAAACATCTAGAGTACTATTACTTTCATAACTGCTTGTATGAAGGTGTATGGAAAAATAACTACCGACGCTGGGAAGAACAAAATAATACAGTTGATATCATTAATAAGTATAACAAGGATTATAAATGTATTTTTGTGGGTGATGCAGCTATGAGTCCGTACGAAATTGAAATGGTAGGAGGTGCAAACGAGCATTATAATCGTGAAAAAGGTAGAATTTGGTTAGAGCGAGCCAAAACACGATGGCCAAGTCACCTTTGGATAAATCCAAACCCGCAAGAGTATTGGCAATACACCCAATCCACCTTAATCATCCAAGATATTTTTGATAACCGCATGGTACCCTTAACACTCCAGGGTCTTGACGATGGAATGAGAATGTTGACTTAAACTATGTTTAAACTAATAACAATATTCCTGCCAATAATGCTAGGGTTTTTAGGTTACAAATTTACTGCCAATCGATTAGCAAAAAAGCTTGAAGTAAACTCGTTACTAATTAAAGATCCTAGTATAGCCGTTCTGGTCAAAAAAATAGAGCACTCATTAGACATAGAAGAAATTAAAGTATATGTTCTCGAAGATTTGAACCTTAATGGTGTGGCCTCTCCAGACGGAAAAATTTTTATCACAAGAGGTTTCTTAGAGAAATATTATAATGGCTTTTTTTCTGCTGAAGAACTTTTTGGGGTTATAACCCATGAACTAGGTCATCATGCTCTTGGTCATACAAAAAAGAGAATGGTTGCTTATACGGTCCAAAATACACTCCAGATGGGTTTGGGGTTTGCTTTATCAAGAGTGATACCTTTTGTAGGAAATTATCTGTCGATGATTCTCTTAAGAATCGTATCTGCAAAGCTTTCCAGAATGGATGAATATGCGGCGGATGAATATGCGGCGGCTCTCATGCTGAAAATAGGCTTAGACGTCACGCCATTGGTCGAACTTTTTAGTAAATTAGAAAAACTAAATAATAATCCAAATCAAACTCTTAAATGGTTACAAAGTCACCCTCCCCCCCGAGACCGAATATCAGCAATAAAAAAACTTGAAGACCGTTGGACAAAGTAATCACATTCATAGATACAAAAATGATATGCGAATGCCAGCGTTAAAAGGGAGCTAATACTAAAATTAGTCAGAATAAAAATGATCTCAGTTTAAAAATATTTTGTTAGAGAACCATCAGATGCTGCATTACATAGCCAGTCATAAAAAAANTCTGAGTGGGATCTTCCACAAATGATATACACCGAATTATCACTAGCCATCCAAAATGCTACACTAACTTGACCCATTCGAGTTCTTCGGAAGGCATCTTTAGCAAATGAACTTTTCCTAACATCAACAGGAGAGCCTTTTGCCAAAAGTTCTCGCCACAAAATTCCCTCAACCAAAAAAAGACTCCGGGCACTAGAGACATCCAGAATTAACGAATGTAACCCCTTTAAGGCAGAATCAAGACCTTTCTTTGTTTTCTCATGAAATGCACCAGAGAAACTGAATATGAGTAATTCGTCTGGGGACATCCAAGCTAAAGACAAATTCTTGCTACTTTTAATTTTTAAAGGCTTAGGTATCCTCACATCACAAGTTTTAGCTATGATTGTCTGCAATCGTTTATTTGAGAGATCTCCTCTCACTGTTAACATAGGAACTCCTCCAAGCTCCTTTATCGTCATATCCTCACTATTGCATTTTCTAACTTCAATCATTTTGCCGGTTACCTTCGACATCATAAAATTTTGGCTCAGTAACAATTGCTTTTAGAATTTTATCAGAGTCCACTGGAATTTTAATGGATCGCCCTAGTAGGTTTTTACCATCCTTGAGCAAAGCCATAGCAATCGGTTTATCAAGTGTTGGTGAAAAATATGTAGAAGTAACATGGCCTATAACATTATCATTGGCTTGGTCAACTCCCCCTATAATAACAGAAGCACCATCAGGTATCTTTTCAGAGCTATTCTGTAAAGATAATCCAACCAATGTTTTGCGATTTGGATCATTCATAAAAATTCGCTCTTGGGCTCGTTTACCGATGAAATCCTTTTTCTTTTTTGACACCGCCCACCCTAGATTTAAGTCCTGAGGGATTACGGTACCATCTGTTTCATCACCAATCATAATGAAACCCTTTTCGGCTCTCATAACATGTAAGGCTTCTGTTCCATAAGGGCTGATACCAAACTGGGAACCGGTTTCTAAGCATTTTTCCCAAAATTCTAATCCAAACTGGCTCGGGACAGCAATTTCAAATGATAATTCACCAGAAAAAGAAATCCTGAAAATCCTTGCCTTTATCTTTGCCAATTCACCTTCCAGATAATCCAAAGGCTTTAGAGATTCTTGGGAGACATCTAAACCGCCTAATTCCTCCAGTAAGAGACGTGATTTTGGTCCTGCTATAGTTATTTGCGTGAACTGTTCCGTCAGATTTTGGATGAATACGCGTTTACTCCACCATTCAGTCTGGTGCCATTCTTCCATCCAAGAATAAACTCTATCTGCACCCCCAGTAGTTGTATGACAAAGGAAGATTTCCTCGGCTAGTCTCACTACCACCCCATCATCAAACAGAAACCCATTCTCGTTGCACATCAGACCATACCGACACCGCCCTACCTGTAATGTCGACATCATATTGGTGTACATCAGATCCAAGAAATTCGCAGCATCAGGTCCACTAACAATGATCTTACCTAATGTTGAAGCATCAAGGATCCCCAAGGCATTCCGAGTGTTAGTAACCTCTCTTGAAACAGCGTGCTCAATAGTTTCATTTTTCTTTAGATATACATATGGTCTCCTCCAATCACCTACGGGTTCCCAGCTCGCTCCATTCGCCTCGTGCCATAGGTGCAGCGTGGTCTTTCTCACCGGTTTAAACAAACCCTTGCGGGCTTCTCCTGCAATCGATCCTAATGAAATTGGCGTATAAGGTGGTCGAAAGGTAGTCGTTCCAACTTCATTAATTTCTCTGCCCAAAAAATCAGCGAGATATTTAAGACCATTTATATTAGAAAGTTTCCCTTGGTCTGTTGCCATACCTAGGGTCGTATATCTCTTTAGATGTTCTACACTCTCATATCCTTCTTGTATGGCTAACCTCAAATCAGATACCTTCACATCGTTTTGGAAATCTACAAAGCATTTGCTTTTTAACTTTTCGCTGGCGCCTTCCGGTGTAAAATATTTGGAGTTGCTATCCCCATATTTGATTTCTTGAATAGAGATACTGCTTGATTCCACTTTACTTATTTTAAACTTTTTTTGAATCTTCTGCACTGTTTGTTTCACATTTTGCACGACTTCCGAAGGCCAAAAACTTCCCGAAGCTGCTCCAACTACAGCTATAAAATCTTCTCCATTTTCATCTATGGGTGATTTAGAAGTATCTGGCAGAAATGTGTTTAATTGATCATTCCAAATCAATCTTCCACCGCAGTGGGACCAAAGATGAACTGCGGAAGACCAACCACCGGACATAATTACGCTATCACATTCTATTGTCTCCTGCACACTTCCCTCGCCTGTCAGAGAACATAATTCTACGGCCTTAACCCTTTTCTTGCCTAGAACACTGGCAATCCCCTTCCCATATTCAATTCTAATTCCCACCGATCTTAAACTTTCAAAAAGGTCTCCACTAGATTCTTCTCTAACATCGATTACTACGGGAACACTTAATCCAGCATTGTATAAATTTACTGCCGTCAAATAAGCCGAGTCATTATTGGTTACCACCACTGTCCTATCCCCAGGCGAAACACCATACAGTTTATAAAAATCCAGAGCTGCTGAGGATAACATCACTCCTGGTATATCATTACCCGCAAATATTAGAGGTCGCTCGATAGCTCCCGTAGCCAAGACTATTTGCTTAGTTCTTACACGCCAAAGCCTATGTCGTATAGAGCTTCTACCCATTTTCTCAGCTACTTCTAAGTTCTCACAGCCTATTAAATAACCATGGTCATGGACCCCGACTGCCGTGAAATTCTTTTTTATTTGGACATTAACTGAATTAATTAGTTTTTTCTCAATGTTTTCAAGCCATGCAGGGACAGCCACGCCATCCACTTCAAAATCATCAGACAGTGCATATCCTCCCAAGTAATGCTTCTGTTCAACCAAGGTAACGTTTAATCCAGATTTAGCTAATTCATAGGTAGCAAGTAATCCAGCCATACCTGCCCCAATAACCAAGATGTCTGCGTGAGCATAAAAGTAATCATAGGATGCTTCATCTGGTAAACTAGGCGCCCTACCTAAACCAGCAGCATTCCTAATAATGGGTTCAAATAGATGTTTCCAAGCAAATCTAGGCTTCATGAATGTCTTATAGTAGAATCCTGCTGGGAAGATTTTTGCGAAAAAATTATTTATGAAACCAAGGTCCCAGTCTAATGAACCTAAGTGATTTTGAGAAACTGCTTCAATCCCATCCATTAATTCTACTGTTGTAGCAGATCTATTTGGTTCAAAATTACCCCCATGCCCCAAACTCATCAAAGCATTGGGTTCATCAACTCCTGACGAAACGAATCCACGTGGTCTATGATACTTGAAGGAACGACCTACCAATACTTGGTCATTAGCGAGTAATGCAGAAGCTAAAGTGTCTCCCTGGAAACCAGACAAGTTTCTTCCATTGAAAGTAAAAGACAATCGCTTGTTTCGATCGAGTAGTCTCCCACCTTTTGAAATTCTTGTACTCATCTATTCATTTTTCCAATTTGGTCTCTTTTTTGTGATGGCATCGATGATATGCTTAGGTGGTTTGATCTCCTGAGCCTTATAAGTGCCAAAAATCTCCATTGTTTTTGTACAACGAGCCGCATGAAACCATTTTCCACATCCATAAGCATGAAACCACCTTTCAAAATGTATTCCTAAGGGATTTTTTCTCTCAAAAAGGTATTTATAGAAAGCATCATCAGAACTTCCTGGTCCCATTCTCTCAATATGAGCCTCTCCTCCAGGACTCAATTCCGTCTCATCAGCAACTGCATTACAAACTGGACATTTAAATCTTAGCACTCGAATCAATCCCTGAATTAATGCGCCACAGCAGCGGCAATACTCTCATCTATCATTCTTCCCTCAACAAACCTAGCTAATGAAAACGGTGCTGCTAATTTTCCAGGATTCCCATGCGCAACCAGTTCTGCAGTTGCCCAACCTGAACCAGGAATAGCCTTGAAGCCTCCTGTACCCCACCCACAATTCAAAAATATATTTTCGACAGGCGTTTTTGAAATTATGGGAGATCTGTCACCAGTCATATCTACAATACCACCCCACTGACGGAGTTGTCGAAGGCGACTTATAATTGGAAAAGTTTCTATAAGAGCCCTCACGGTCTCCTCTATATGTTGGAAACTACCCCTCTGACTATAATTGTTGTAACCATCAGCACCTCCACCTATAACCATCTCACCCTTGTCAGATTGGCTCATATAACCGTGCACGGTATTCGCCATTACTACACAATCCATGACCGGTTTTATAGGTTCAGAGACTAAAGCTTGGAGAGCCACAGACTCTAATGGAAGGCGAAATCCTGCCAACTCAGCAAGAAGACTTGAACTGCCAGCCACAACAAAGCATAATTTTTCACAATCTATTGAACCTTTGGTGGTTTGAATGGACGCAACCTTGGATTCCTCTCTTACAATACCTGTAACTTCGCAATTTTCTATGATATCGGCCCCCCAACTAGAAATCGCCCGAGCATAACCCCAAGCCACGGCATCATGCCTGGCAGTTCCTCCTCTGGGTTGCCATAACCCTCCTAAAATTGGATAACGAGGTCCATCAGTATTTATAATTGGAATCATTTCTTTCATACGCATCGGCGATACCATTTCAGTCTGAACTCCAAAAAGTCGGTTAGCATAGTAAGTTCTTTTCATTGCTCGCAATTCATGCTCCGTTTGACAAAGCATCATTACCCCTCTGGGACTAAACATAATATTATAATTCAGCTCTTGAGATAACGTTTCATAGAGTGATCTAGATTTTTCATAAATTGCGGCAGACTCTTCATGTAAATAATTTGACCTTATAATAGTAGTATTTCTCCCAGTATTGCCTCCTCCTAACCAACCTTTTTCAATAACTGCAACATCCCTTATTCCAAAGTTTTTTCCCAAATAATAGGCCGTGGCAAGGCCATGTCCACCTGCCCCAACTATAATTACCTTATATCTCTTTTTTGGTTGTGCATACCGCCAAGCCCTTCCCCAACCCAAATGGTTGTTGAAGGCTTCTTTAACCAAAGCAAATGCCGAATATTTCTTCATACCAACCTTAGAAAATTGTAATCTTTTGCCCTTTCCTACATAAAGATATTGAGAAAGACAACTATGTTTCAAAAAGTAATCAAGCCCATAAACTTGTCAAACTGGCAAGATAATGCTTGAAGAAGCGAGTTTGAGTATATAGTTTATGGCAGCTCACATCCTCATGAACCACCCTAATCCATTACTTATGCCTTTTTTCTTTATTTTCACAATCCTAATTTTTGCTTTCATTATTCTGATTATTGCAAAAAAATTATATTTCTACAAAGATTCTTCGGTTGGTAGTAGGAATGAATATGTGGATGAGCTAAAGGATCAATTAGATGAAATAATAAATGAATCCAATAATAACCTCATTAGCGAAGAAGAATTGAATACAGCTAGGCTTGAAATTGATAAGCGCATTCTTAAAGAAATTAGATATGAAAAAAATAAAAGCAGAAAAACAGAAAAAGCACCTACTCTATTCAACAATATTTTTCTTTACTTGGGACTACCTTTTCTTATCATATGTACGAGTATTATTTATCTTAAAATAGGATATTATGGTTTTGAAGATCACCCTCAGAAAACTAGGAATCTCAAAAAAGAGGCCAACTTTGCAAGTCGATTAAATCAACAACAAGCCGAATTACTTTTATCACAGACTTTAAATAATGAATCCCTTACTCAGCAAAACATTGAAAACCAACAGCTAAAAATATTGGTCGACCGACTTGAAATCATCTTAAGGGATAGACCAAAAGATCTCAAAGGCTACAACCTACTAATTGATAACGCCGCAAGATTAGGTGATTACAAAACTTCTTATCAAAGTCAAATGCATGTAATTGAAACTATCAAGCCTAAAGTGACCGCAGAAGATTACGGACAATTAGCTGAATTAATGATTGGAGCAACTAATGGTTACGTGTCCGTAGAAGCTGAAGAAAATATAAAAAAATCGCTCCATATTGATCGCTCCAATCAAAAATCTAGATATTATTATGGTTTGTTAAAACTGCAGAACAACAAATTGAATGAAGGTTATACAATCTGGAAAGAGCTCTTAAGAGAAGGTCCTGAGGATGCTCCCTGGAACCAATTAATAAAACAAGACATACATAGAATCGAAAAAAAATTAAGTGAAAGCACTAAAAAATCCAAGAATTACATGGGGGAAGAAATGGATCAGGATACGGTAGAGATGATTAATGAAATGGTCTTTACCTTAAGTGAAAGACTTAAAACTGAGGGGGGCACTTATGAAGAATGGCTTAAACTAATAAGATCCTATCAAGTTTTGGGAAAACCTGAGCAAGCTTTTGAAATTTTAAAAAAAGCAAAACGTTACTTTAAAGAGCAACCGGATGTTTTAAAAAAATTTCAAAGGATAATCCCCTAAAAAAAAATGGAATCCAGGTCATATTATGAATAGTTTCATAGCAGAAAATATCGAGATTTTTATGAATTCTTTGGATCCAAATTGTCCTCTTCTAGGGTTGGATCTAGGAACAAAAACCATAGGAGTAGCGATTTCAGACCCTACTAGAACTATCGCCACATCTCTATGCACGATCAAAAGAAAGAAGTTTGTTGATGACCTCGATGAAATCTTAAGAATTAATTCTTCCTATTCTTTTAGCGGAATAGTTCTAGGGCTACCAATTAATATGAATGGCACCGAAGGACCTCGCTGCCAGTCAACTAGGGCCTTTGCGTTAAAACTTTCCCCCAAAATGAACCTTCCAGTATACTTATGGGATGAAAGATTATCCACTGTAGCTGCAGAGAGAGTTCTCATTGCCTCAGATATCTCCAGAAAAGCACGTTCGAAAGTTATCGACAAAGTGGCAGCATGCTACATTCTGCAGGGTTGCCTAGATAGGCTAAAAAATTAGCCTGCTTGGATCGAATTAAGTATATTAACAGGGTACTAAACAGATTAATTCTGAGTTATCCAATCTAATGCATTCTTGTAAGCAGGCCTGAAGTAAATCACAATTCGGCCAGACATGGGATTGATAGGAAATAAATTATTCCGAGGTTGTAATAAAGAACCATCGATAGGCGCACTCCAAGATCCCATCCCATGTAATAAATGTCTATCAAGAATGTACGGTTGATTATTATGAGAAAATACTTTTTTGACAGGGCAGGTTGTAAAAACTTTCCTCCTACATTCCTGATAAATCTCTGTGACGTCCAAATCGCTTACCTCATTTTCTGACAAACCAGCAAATGCTTTTCTAAACATGTTTCTAAATATTTTGTGGGAGCCTTCCCAGACCATCAAAGGCGCGGAATCAACTCTGTTATTAGTTATGGGTATACCAAGAATGAAGGCATGGAATTCTTTAGCAAATCTCCTCTTTGACGAACCTATCGGGATCAAACCGTCTACATGTGAAGAATATTTTTTTAAGCGATATTTGAATGACTTTTCTGATTCTGATGGATCTTTGCTTGGATAACCTTGCCAACATATCGACACCTGAGCAGCATCCCAGTATTTAATCTTAACACCAAAATTTCCAGAAATCTGCGACCAAAGCACTGAACTGAATGATATGCCGTCAACATCGCCTCCAATTCCATTATCTAGAAAATTTATTCCTGCAAACCACGAAGCTCCAGACCTAAAGTCACTATCTCTATATTCTTTTTGCCGAAATTTATTACGAATATTGGCTTTGGCTGCTTCAATCCATCGGCAATTTTCGATGTCATTATCTAAAAAACACCATCCGTTTTCAATAAAATTTTTCCAAATTAGCGTCATGTTGATGATCTAAATATTTTTCTACTTCTTCTGTGAAAATTACATGCTTCATAGCTCTACTTAGTAATTCTGGTCCTGATCCCGGGCAGGTCATTCCTTCTGAAATCATGGATCTAAAGACTTTAGCACCAGGCATACCTGAAACGGAGTTAATCAAATGTCTTAAAACACTTGAAGCTTTACCCCCAACCGACTGATGCCAATTCACATATTCTACCATCTTTATTAAAGCTTCCTCTATCCTTATTCCCTCAGATTTTTTCTCTTGGCACTTAACAGATCTGAAAATCTTTTCATCCGCGCTAAGAAGTACTTTTGGGTTTTTGTAAGCCTGACGCCCGATCATGCATCCAGCGAAACCTTGTTTAATGAACCTTAAAACTGTTTCTAATTCCTTTATCTCTCCATTAATACAAATTTGTAGATTTGGGAATCGATCTCGAACTTTAGCTACCACGTCATAATCTATTGGTGGAATCTTCCTATTTTCCTTTGGACTCAACCCATTTAATATTGCTTTCCTTGCATGAATTACAAGAATTTTTGCCCCAGCTTGTGATACTGCTTGGATGAAGTCGGGTAGCACTATTTCGGGATCTTGATCATCGACTCCTATACGGCATTTTATTGTAACTGGAGTTTTTAATGCATGTTTGGCCATTGATTCTACACATTTAGCTACCAATTCATGCTCTTTCATTAGGCATGCACCAAATTTCCCGGATCTAACTCTAGAAGAAGGACATCCTACATTTAAATTTATTTCATCATAGCCCCAATCTACTCCTATTTTGGTTGCTTCAGCTAAAACACTTGGATCATTTCCACCAATCTGTAAAGCAATAGGATGCTCTGAATTTGAAAAATCTAGCAATTTTTTCCTATCTCCCCTGATTATTGCATCCGCATAGATCATTTCAGAATATAAAAGTGTTTCTTTTGTTAATAATCGAAAGAAGTACCGACAATGTCTGTCAGTTCGCTCCATCATCGGGGCTACAGAAAGAAGTCTATTTGAAAGCATACTATTAAAGCTCAACCTGGTTCATATTGCAAAATTAAATAATGTTAGATATCGTCACCTGACAAACTATATTCATACATGAATAAAAAAAATGATTCTAATTAGATGATACTTTCCCGTCGAGTAATATTAAACTATCTATATGCAAGTGGACTATATGCAACTATTTCACCAGCATTTGCTAATATAACAAGCCAATCAAATAACCATTTGCAGAATTTCTTTAAGTTTTCCGTAGGGAAAATAAACGTCACTGTAGTTTCAGATGGCTCGTTCAGTATGCCTATTTCATCTATAACTATTAATGCTTCAGAGACGGAGATTAAAAAACATCTACAAAAGTACCATATGCCGGATGATTACATTTATAGAGAAACCAACCTAGCGGTGATAGACGTCGAAGAAAATAGGCTTTTAGTTGACGTTGGCAGTGGATCGCGTTTTATTGGTGACACAGGAAAATTATTCGATAATCTCGACTTAGCAGGTATCGATCCAGATACTATTACACATGTTTTTTTAACACATGCCCACCCAGACCATATCTTAGGCATACGAGATGACTTTGATGAGGTTATTTTTCCTGATGCTAAATATATTATGTCCCAAAATGAATACGAATGGTGGACGAAAAAAAACCGTGTAAACGAGGTTGAGGACATATTTCAGCAAACAGTTCTAAATGCTGTGAATTCTCTTACTGCCCTTTCTGAAGTCACTTTGTTCAATGAAGAAAAAGAAATTATTCCAGGGGTTCATATGGTGGATACCTCTGGCCATACCCCTGGCCATAGCAGCCTATTAGTTCAAAGTGAGGGGGCTAACCTTCTAATTTGTGGGGATGCCTTACTTCACCCAAACACGAGCTTGCTGTTTCCAAGTTGGAAACCAGAAAATGATATGGACCCAATCAAGGCTATAAAATCTAGAAAAAAAGTTCTTTCCTTAATCACTAATGAGAAGATGGCACTACTTGGTTTTCACTTTCCATTTCCTGGAGTTGGCCATGTGATACAATCAGGTGATTCATATCAATTCTTACCAGCATCAATTAGGTGGTAATCTGAGTGCAGTACCAAATTCTTCAAACAATGGTCTTGATACTCTATCTGAAGAAGCATTCCATTCTGGATGCCATTGAACCGCCAAACAAAATCCAATAGAACCTCTAATTAGAAGTGCTTCTGGAGTACCATCGATGGCAAAACCCTCAATGAGAACTCTATCCCCAGCCCTATCTATCCCCTGACCGTGGAGTGAGTTCACAAATATTTTTCTTGAACCAAAAATTCTTTCAAATTCGCTACCTTCTATGATTTGAACTTCATGACGGTGCGCAAATTGCTCCTCAAGTGAGCCTTCTGGTGGCATCCTATGATTTATTCGGCCAGGCAACTCTCTTATTTCGGGATGTAATGTTCCACCAAAAGCCACATTAAATTCTTGAAAACCCCTACAAATCCCAAGAATAGGCTTACCCTGTTTCTCGCAAGCTTGTATCAAAGGTAGCACCACTTCATCCCTATTTTTGTCAAAAGAGCCATGGGCTTTTGTTGGTTCACACCCGTAATATGAAGGGTGTATATTAGGTCGCCCACCAGTAAACAAGAAACCATCAAAGGATGACATTAAGTCCCTAGTTGAAAAACATCTTGGTAAACTTGGTATTATAACAGGTATTGCTTGTGCAACTTCAGCGATGGCTTCTACGTTCATCACTCCTGATCCTTGAGCTGGATATTTTTCGTCAATTAAATAACTATTACCTATAATTCCCACAATAGGTTTAGACATTTCTAGTTCCATTCTCTGTAAATGATATCATTTTCAACTTTCGACAATCCCTGACAAAATCTGTCTCCTATATTTAAACATCGTTTCTTCAATGTAACCGCAAGATTGATTCTGACCTTCAAATACCAATTCCAAAGCTGCTAAAAAGGCCGGGGTTCGAGGGTTCGTTGAAAGTTTATTATAGCCCATAGCACCTTCATTTTGCTTATCAACTTTCAAAGCCATCTTTTCAAATGCATCCAGGATTTCTTGCCTTGATATCAAACCATGATGAAACCAGTTCGCTAAATACTGTGAAGCTATACGACAAGTGGCGCGATCTTCCATAAGATAAACATCGTAGATATCTAATACTTTTGAACACCCAACACCTTGGTTAATCCAACGAACTACATAACCTAAGATTCCCTGTGCATTGTTTTCTAATTCGCCTAAAATTTCTTCTTTAGATAAATTCGT
>PACC02000027.1 GCA_002699695.2 Paracoccaceae bacterium
GAAACCTAATAAAAAAAGGACGGATGGGGTGTAGCCAAGTGGTAAGGCAACGGTTTTTGGTATCGTGTACCGCTGGTTCGAATCCAGCCACCCCAGCCAATTTGAAAAGACTAATAAACAGCCTCACGTTCTCTATTAAAAGTTGGTGAGCCAGCAACACTAGTGCAGCTGGCTCGATCGATAGGAGACGTGAAGTCTATGACGATTAAATCTTCCACCTCTTTATCAATGAAAACTTTGCAATAATTAAGCCATTTGTGAACTTGATTATCAAATTACTATTATACTCTTCTCGGACTAGAAAATCACATATAGAAACTCAACTAAAAAAATGTAAGAGGATTCATTTCGAAACTCCGTGGAAGGCTAAAAAATAAAATTTTAAAAATAGTTTGGTCCGATTCTTGCACATATTTATCTGGGTGGCTCCTCAAAAAGCCCGTCCAGACATAATGTTAGTCTGGGTAGTATACCCTCTAGAGCCAGTGACGCAAGTACCCCTGCGAAACTGGCTCCTCAAAATTAGTAGTAGGCTTGAATCAATTATACTATTTACTGCACTTTCTTTATTTTAAAAACATATCCAAGAATAATAGACATAACAGCAGCAAAAAAACTGAGTAGGGCCCCCATCTTTGCCGCATCCTGCACATCTCCGGGGCTAAAAGCAACAGACGCAACAAACAAAGATACTGTGAATCCTATTGCTGCTACCGATCCCAGAACAAAAATATCCGCATAAGTCATTCCTTCTGGTAAACCAAATTTCAGAGGCTTTGCCGCGACCCAACCAAAGATAAATATGCCGAAAGGCTTTCCTATAAACAACCCTGCAAGTACTAACCAAGTAGCATCGCCGACAGCAGAAAATGCTACACCAGCATTCATAAGACCAAATAACAATAAAATAAATTCTACTGGCATTTTTAGGCCATGCTCAATTTCATTTAATAAGTCAGTTTGGTGCCTCTCTTCCCTAGCAAAAATTCCAAAGTCAATTTCAGCATGTGGAATAGTAGGGATCATGAATAATAAACCTAATGCAGGATGAATTCCTGATTCTTGGAAGCACAGCCACGTAACAATCCCTCCTGCTGCATACGGCCAAAAAGACAATTTTCTCCTAACTAATGACGATATAGGTTTGCTTGGATTCTCACCATCAAGTTTTCTCGGAAGCCAATTTGCTAGCAGATAAACTAAAAAAGCCGCTATTCCAGCATATAAGATAAAAATTGGCTGAAGTTCTCCACTAGGATAAAAAATCGCCAAAATTATTAAACCTGCTGCATCATCAGCAATAGCGAGAAGTAGTAGAAACCGCACAGCCGGATGTCCAGCCCCGAAGATTATCCTACCAACCAGATATGAAAAGGCTATATCTGTTGCCGTTGGGATTGCCCAGCCATTGGCCACGGCGGAATACGTCTCTGAGCCCATGAAATATGCCAAACCTAGGTAGACCGCAATAGGTCCAAACATTCCCCCTGCAGTAGCAACCAAAGGAGTGAGAGCCTTTTTCCCTCTTAATGGGCCAGACTTTAATGCAACAGCTTCCCACACTTCCTTTCCCGCAACTGCAAAGAAAAAAGCCATGAGTAAATCATTGACAAGATAGTGAAGTGTCAGGGTCCGATGCATATGACCCTGATCATCCAAGTGAGCATGACCAATAAAACCACCGTCCCAGATCGGGAATTCCACAAAATGGTGATAACTTTT
The DNA here is from genome assembly GCA_002699695.2 of Paracoccaceae bacterium. Lineage (GTDB taxonomy): Bacteria > Pseudomonadota > Alphaproteobacteria > Rhodobacterales > Rhodobacteraceae > CACIIZ01. The sequence continues at coordinate 1,723 of PACC02000027.1, forward strand.
GTAATCAGTATTTGCCCATATCAGAGCTACTACAGCACCAATAATTAATAGCAGAGAATATTCAGAAAGAAACCTTAACGTCCTATTCATTATGCCCCCTTAAACAGTAATTCCATTAACACTTTAACCCACGTTATAGGCTAGTATAAAGAAATTGGCAATTGTTGGAAACCAAGAATATATGATCATTTCTATAAATCGCCAGTCATTAATTCGCCTATCAAGATCAATAACCTCTTTTGATATCTACCAAACCTTTGGGGTCCCTACCATCTAGTATTAATTTTATATTTCTGGCAATTGCCTTGGAAGAAGAATCAACAGGGGTATCTGCCGCAATATGTGGTGTCACAGTAACTTTAGGATGAACCCAATAAGGATGCGTTGACGGCAATGGTTCGATAGAAAAAACGTCGAGTATTGCTTTAGAAATATGGCCTGATTTTAGATTTTGAAGAAGTGCAGCATCATCTATTAAATCACCTCTTCCAGCATTAATGATTGTTGAATTTCTGGACATGAATGAAATAGTTTCACTATTTATGATATGATATGTATCTTTTGTTAGCGGTAACAAAATAATGAGAATTTCAGCAAAATTCAATATTTCTCTTAAGCCATCATTCCCATGAAAGCACCTGACATCCTTAATATTTTTTGCTTTTCTACTCCAACCGCCAACATTAAAATTCAAAAATTGGAGGGCTTTAGCGGTAGGCTCTCCTAAAGTACCTAACCCCAGAATTCCCACCCGTCGATCACATGCTAATGGCGGTTTTATATGGTGTCGCCAAATACCGTCTTGTCCCAAAATATGCCTATCAATCCCAAGATGATCCCTAAGTGTATGGGCAACACACCACTCAACCATACCACTAGTCAAACCATCGTCTACCATCTTAACCAAAGGACGATCTAAGCTTGGGTTCTTTATAATATGCTCAACCCCAGCATATAGGCTAAACACAGCTTTATTATTCTCATAAATAGAGAAATCTTGAACAATTAACTGATCATCGACTTTTACAGGGGAACAAACAATAAATTCAACCTCATGCACTCTTTCGTGTTGTTTATCTGACATATCAAACGCAGTCACATTTAATTCCAGCAAAGCCTTTCTTAGGGGACTTTCATAAGAAGAAAATAGGTCGGACATGAATAATATTCGCATTCTTAGTCTCTTTTCAAAAGACGGTGGATGTGAGCACTTTGGATTAAACCAAAAGTTCCTAAGACGACCAGCATTGCAGATCCCCCGTATGAGATTAATGGCAAAGGTACACCAGTCACAGGTGCCATTCCTGTAACTGCAGCAATATTTATAAAAAAATATGTGAAAAACACAGTCGCTAATCCTATTGTAAGTAAACTTCCAAACTTATTTTTATTTGTGATGGCTGACACAACACAAAAGATGATTATTACGGAGTACATGAGTAATAAACCAACACCACCGAAAAACCCAAATTCTTCTGCTATTGTGGTAAAGATAAAATCTGTATGCTTTTGCGGTAAGAAATCAAGTTGACTTTGACTTCCTTGCATAAACCCTTTACCTTCCAGCCCACCCGACCCTAAAGCTATTTTTGACTGGGTTATCTGATAACCTTCTCCTAGTGGATCATGAGTTGGATTTAAGAAAGTATCTATTCTTCCAAATTGGTAATCAGTTACAAGCTGCCAAGAAGTTCCACGACTATAAAATATCAAACCAAGTAAACCAGGTAAAAGAAGTAATCCTCCTAAAAAATATAGGTAATGCCCCCCTGCCACAAACATAATTGTAAGCCCTGTGATCGCAATAAGGGTACCAGTTCCTAAATCTGGTTGAGGAATAACTAAAGCTGTTGGCAACAAAATTATCATTGCTGGAATGAAAACCCAAAAGATCTTTGATACCTTTTCGGGTTGCAACCAATCATAATAAATAGCCAAGAACATAACTAAACCTACCTTGATTACCTCTGATGGTTGGAACCGAAATGAGCCAAATTCAAGCCATCTCCTAGCTCCTCCTCCGTAATCACCAAAAAAAAGAACGAAAATTAATAGAAAAATGCCAATAAAATATACAAATGGAGAACAAACTCTCCAAAAGTCAATGTGTATAAAGCCAATTATTAACATGAAGGCAAAACCAATAACGAATCTTTCAATTTGCGGCCTTGCCCATTTTTCAAAATCACCTTCAGCGACAGAGTAAAGCATAAGAAAACCAAATGCCGCTATAACCAAAACTAAAATAACAAGTGGCCAGTGCATAAAAAGAAGTTTCTGAACTCCCTTAGGCAGTTCCTTATATTCCTGAGTATAATGGACTGAAATGATACTACCCTCTTCTTGTTTTCTTTAGAGCAATTTTTTCTCTAATCTTGTCTAAAGTTAATCTAACTTCATTTCTTTGATCAATGGGATATGCATTTAGAGCTGGTATAGCTCCCGAAAGAGCAAATAGAAGAACATCTCTAGCTATTGGAGCGGCAACCTTAGATCCACCCCCACCATGCTCCACCACAACACTAATCGCATATTTAGGATTAACGAAAGGGGCATAGCCAGCAAATAAAGCATGGTCCCTTTGACCCCTTGGAAGTTCTTCATTTTTCTTAATACCTTTTACTCTCTCCTCTTCAGATATTTTCCTAATTTGGGAAGTGCCAGTTTTCCCTGCAAGGATTTTGCTTTTATCAACTACCCTGGATTTATAAGCTGTGCCAGTTTTCTCATTTACAACATTAAACATAGCTTTTTGAATTATTGAAAAAGTAGTTTTTTTAATACCTATAATTCTTTTGCTCTGATTCTTGACAGGCTTACCATCTATAGCCTTTACGAGATTTGGCTTTACTTCCAAGCCAGTAGCTAATCGTGCAATCATAATAGCTATTTGCAAAGGAGTTGAAAGCAAAAAACCCTGCCCTATTCCTGAATTAATGGTATGACCTTTAACCCACTGTTTTTTATAATTAGACTTTAACCAACTCTTCGAAGGAAGTAGGCCTTTAGAAACTCCTGGCAAAGGTAATGAGACATCCATACCAATTCCAAATTTTTTGGAAGTTTCAACAATCCTATCAATTCCCACTCTCAGTGCTAAAGTATAAAAATAAACGTCACAAGACTCTTGAATACCTTCAACTAGATTTTTATCTCCATGACCTGAGCTTTTCCAACAATGAAATTTTCTATCACTGATTTCATAGAAACCAGAACAATTAACTAGTTCCCCAGGATCAACTAATCCAGCCTCAATAGCGGCAATGGCTACGAGCATCTTAAAGGTTGACCCTGGAGGGTAATTCCCAGAAATTGCCCTATTTGCCAGTGGTTGATTCTCACTATTTCTCAGGGAATCCCAATCTTTCTGGGACATACCTTCAACAAACTGGTTAGGATCAAAACTAGGACTCGAAGCCAAACAGGGAATACCCCCGGTCTCAAGATCTATGACTACTACAGAGGCACTAAACTCTTCAATCCTATACATAGCAAATTCTTGCAGTAGCGAGTTTATAGTTAAATGTATGTCTCTACCGGAAGAACTTGGGTCCTCATGTAACTTCCTTATAACCCTACCAGAGGCATTTACCTCATGTCTTATTAGACCTACCGTCCCCCTTAAGAATGAATCTAGGCCCTTCTCCACTCCCACTTTACCAATTTGGAAGTCTGGGATTTGTAGTATGGGATCTATAGTTGAAATAGTTTTTAAATCAGACTCGGAAATTGAGCCAACATAACCAATGACGTGGGCTAAAAAGTTATCTTCCAAATAAAATCTTTTGAAGACGACTTCAGGCAAAATACCTGGTAACGAAGGCAGGTTTACAGTAATTTGAACAAAATCGTTCCAACTTATATTTTCAATTACAGTGACCGGAATATAGGATTTTTTCCTTTCTATTTCTGACAATATCTCGGCTTTTCTTTCATCTCTTAATAAGATCAAACTAGAAATATTTTTGAGCACTTCACTAGGATCTTTGGCCTTCTCTTTAATAATTCTTAAACGATAATTCTCACGGTTTTTAGCCAAAGGTCTGCCATCTCCATCAAAAATTATACCGCGTTTAGGTGGCAGAATACGAATGTCTATTCTATTTTCTTCAGCTAAAAGCTGATATTTTTCACTTTCCTGTAATTGTAATTCCCGCATCCTTCGGATTAGAAAACCCACAAGAACAAGTTGAGTAGCCCCTAGTACAAAAGCTCTCCGGCCCAATTTTTTGTTGAGCAAGTCCTTACGAAATGAAATTCTTTCCATATTAGCCTATCAACTTTACTTGAGGGTTTGCTTACGCCTGAAAATAGTGCATTCTAGGCAGAAATTTACAATGGGAAATAAAAGAACGGTAAATAAAAAATATTTCAGCCAAATCATGAAATCTAGTGGTTTTAAGGCCACGACAAGAGATAATAGTTTTACACCAGTATTGATAATGGAGAAAAAAAGTAAAAAACAAAAAAACTTAACTAAGGTACTTTGATTAACTATCCTCAAACGATAATGTCTCACTAATTCAGAAGCTAAAAGAATAAACATAGGCCAAAGGCCAATTGGTCTCATCCACAAAATATCGGCCAAAAGGCATAAAAATAAAATTGATAAGAGGGGTGCACTTTTTTGATCTAAAACTAACCACGAGAATATTAAACAGATTAGCGTGTCTGGTATTTCAATTATTGTAGGTTCAGCAGAAATTGGCGCTATAGGAATGATTATTACTATTGCTCCTAGTAAAAGAAAGTACAAACCTTTGATAAAAATTTCACCCATATTGTAATTGTCTCTTCACCGATCCAAGTCGTAGCATATGTCTTGTCTTTGAACAGTGCCAAATATGTAAAATCGTGGTCATTCTTCTATTTCAGTGATTTTATTATACCACCCGCATCTAAAGGTATTTTTAATCTGTTATTAATTATTATCTTTACATAATCTAACTGATTTAAATTGGCTGCTAATTTTATTCTCATTTTTTTGTCGACTGACAAAACTGCCTTGCCTATCAATATACTAGCAGGATAAACTCCCCCCTTTCCACTGGTATAAACTCTTGCACCGGGTTGTATCCTAGTTGTCCCCCTTACAAAATCAATCAATGGAATAGACGTATTGTCCCCTCTCACTATGGCTTCCTGATTATTAGGTTCGATTATTGCAGGAACAAAAGATTTAATATCAGACAAAAGAATTACGCGAGAAAGTTTTCTCTCAACCCCAGAAACTCTTCCAATCAGTCCTAATCCATCCGCCACAGCTGCACCATCGATTATGCCATCCTCACTCCCTAAATTTACCAAAATAGATGAACTGAAAGGGCTGCCACTATCTGCTAACACCTCCCCTGTCACCCATGAAAGTGCCGAGTTTAATTTCAGATTATTAAGCACTCGAAGTTTCGCATTCTTTTGTTCAAGCTGTAAAGCCGCTTCTCTCCATTTCTTCATTCGATCAAGCTCAAGCTTTAACGACTTATTTTGCTCATGGACATTGGCATATGAAGTAAGGTCAGAAACTATTCTGCCTAATGACTTAATGGGATTTGTCAGAAAAGTCACATTAGGTACTATCTCATTCAAAAGTGCCAATCGAAATCTTTCAACCCGCATATTGTCGATCCTCCAAAGCAAAAAAATCACTAAGAGAAAAAGAAAAATCACGGCTAATCCTATGTAGCGAAAAACCAATTTGGATTCGCCTTGACTTTGCAATATGATCTTTGTCACTTAACTTCCCAAATTATGCTATTAGATTAAGTATTAGTTTCCATAATCAATCACATGTGCGAGTTGTCTTTCAAACTCAAGGGACTTTCCTGTTCCTAGAGCAACGCAATTCATGGAATCATCTGCCACAGAAATTGCGAGACCAGTCTGTTCCCTCAAAGCTAAGTCTAAGTCGCCGAGTAAGGCACCCCCTCCGGTAAGCATCACTCCCCTATCAACTATATCGGCTGCAAGATCTGGAGGAGTCTGTTCAAGGGCAGTCATTACAGCTTCACATATCTGCTGCACAGTTTCCGCCAGTGCCTCAGTTACTTGAGCTTGAGTTATCTGTGTTTCCTTAGGAACACCATTTAAAAGGTCTCTTCCTCTTATATCTGAATGACTGCCTCTACCATCTTTGGGCATCAATGCCGTACCAATTGTAGTTTTAATCCTTTCAGCCGTTGCCTCTCCGATAAGTAAGTTTTGCTGTCGTCTGAGATAGGAAATAATAGCTTCGTCCATTCTGTCGCCGCCAACTCTAACGGATCTTGCATAAACAATGTCGGCAAGCGATAACACTGCTACCTCCGTTGTTCCTCCACCTATATCAACAACCATTGAACCTGTTGGGTCTGTAATTGGCATGCCAGCACCTATGGCCGCAGCTATTGGCTCCGCAATCAACCCTGCTTTTCTAGCTCCAGCTGAAAGAACAGACTCTCTAATTGCTCTTTTTTCCACCGGAGTAGCTCCATGAGGAACGCACACTACGATTTTTGGTTTAGCAAAACTTCCACGACGGTGAACTTTTCTTATGAAATGTTTTATCATTTCCTCAGCTACATCAAAATCTGCAATTACTCCATCTCTCATTGGTCGTATAGCTTCAATAGACCCAGGAGTTCTACCTAACATCAGCTTTGCATCTTCTCCTACTGCCAAAACTTGCTTTTTCCCATCTCTAATATGATAGGCAACGACGGAGGGCTCATTCAGAATAATTCCCCTTCCCTTAACATAAACTAGGGTATTTGCTGTTCCAAGGTCTATAGCCATGTCTGCAGAAAAAAAACTACTGATAAAACCAATCATACTAAAAAATCCATACCCTAATAATTTTCAATTTTGATAAAAGCCATCTCTTTACCTTGTATTAATTTAATACATTTGTATCGGGACACAAGAGACGATTTTTTGGTCAATTTGCAACAGCCTCTGGTGCTTTTTTTCTTCTTCTAAGCACAAGCTTATTTAAAGAATTGATATATGCTTTAGCACTAGCAACTACAGTATCAGTATCTGATGACTGCCCTGTAACCATTTTACCTGCCTCCTCTAAGCGAACTGACACAGTTGCTTGAGCATCAGTCCCCTCAGTAACTGCATGAATTTGAAAATGTTGCAAATGGGCTGAATGTGGAAAAACTTTCTTTATGGCATTGAAAGTTGCATCTACAGGACCGTCACCAGTGGATTCAACAATGTGATTTTTCCCTTCAATGGAGATCTTTGCTCTCGCAGTTTGGGGAGTCTTAGTACCACATGTTACTTCCAAATCCACTAACTGTAGTAATTCATCATTTCTAGTCATTGAATTTTCAGAAAGCAAAGCTAAAAGGTCTTCATCATATACTTCTTTTTTTCTATCAGCCAAAGCTTTAAATTTGATGAAAAGATCTTGTAACTGATTATCACCCAAATTAAACCCAAGATCAGAAATCTTCTTCCTAAGAGCAGCCCTTCCCGAGTGCTTACCCATGACTAAGTTTGTTTCAGTCAGTCCAATATCTTCGGGTTTCATGATTTCAAAAGTCCCAGCATGTTTCAACATACCATCTTGGTGAATACCCGATTCATGAGCAAATGCATTTTTTCCCACTATCGCCTTGTTAAATTGGACCGGGAACCCCGACACGGTTGAGACAAGGCGGCTAGCCCGTATTAATTTCTTGGTATCCAAGTTTGTAATAAAAGGCATGATATCTTGCCTAACCCTTAGAGCCATTGCTATTTCCTCCAGAGCTGTGTTACCTGCTCTTTCACCCAATCCATTTATGGTACACTCTACCTGGCGAGCTCCTGCTTCTACTGCTGCAAGAGAATTGGCAGTTGCCATACCCAAATCATTATGGCAATGGGTGGACACAATAATCTCTTTGAGTTCGGGGATTGCAGAGATCAATTCTCTTATTATTTCTGCACTTTCCTTTGGGGCAGTATAACCTACTGTGTCTGGAATATTGATTGTTGAAGCCCCCGCCTCTATTGCTAACCTTACAACTTTAATAAGAAAATCCATTTCAGTTCTAGTAGCATCCATAGGGGACCACTGAACGTCTTCACAAAAAGTCTTGGCATACTGCACGGTCTCAGACACTTTATCCAAGACTTCCTCTTTAGATAATCTTACCTGAAATTCTCTGTGCAAAGGTGACGTTCCAATAAAGGTATGTATTCTTGGTTTATCGGCTCTATCTATTGCTCGCCAACACCGCTCGATGTCTATTTTGCTTGCTCGCGCTAAACCACACACCCTAGCGTTCTCAATAACCTTTGAAATTTCTGAAACTGCCTCAAAATCGCCTTCGGAAGCAATTGGGAATCCTGCCTCTATAATATCAACCCCCATCTCGTCTAGTAGCCTAGCAATCTCAATTTTTTCAGATAGCGACATTGTCGCCCCAGGGCTTTGTTCTCCATCACGAAGGGTAGTATCAAATATCAGTACTTGCTCCTTATCTACCTTAGCCATATCTATCTCCAAGAAAACTTATATTTGCATTCATATTTGTTCTTAATTCTTCCAATAAGTTTAGCGCGGTATAATGCTTTATTATACATCAAAATTTTCTTAATCCCTAAACAAAAATATACTGAAGAAAAAGACTGTCCCAACCACACAGATAAATAATTGTTAAGTCTTCCTACAAATAAACTATTGAAGACTATTACTCTCCCAACAGTCTTTTATTCTCTTTCCAATTACCTTCATAAGTATGCCCCGACTTATAAGTGATTTTTCCTTTCCCCTCTCTTTTCCCATTATTGAAATTTCCCTCATACCTATCACCATTTGGGTAAAGTGCTATACCTTGACCATTGATCTGACCATTTTCAAAATTACCGTCAAATACAGCTCCATCGGCCATCATGATTTTTCCTGACCCATGCCGCTTGCCTTCTTTAAAATTGCCTTCATAAATAGATCCATCAGTATATTCTGCTTTTCCAAGACCATCAAATAAACCATTGGACCAAAGACCTTCATAAGTATATCCATCGCCAAAGGTCATTTTGCCTTTACCATGGTTCTTACCATTTTTGAAATTACCAGCATATATTTGACCATTTGAATACTTCGCCGTTCCAAAGCCATTGATCTTTCCGTTGACCCACTGTCCTATGTAATTGCTTTCATCTGAGAAAGTTATAGTACCTGTGCCATGAGGGATGCCATCTTTTAAATCTCCCACATAAGTGGATAAATCTGGATATGTTAGTTTCCCACTCCCCTGCAATTGTCCATTTAACCAGTTACCTTCTGCAACATATCCTTTAGTGGTTCTATAAAGACCCTGACCGTGATGCTGATTATTCATAAACCCCCCCTGATAATAATCTCCTGACGAGTAATATTTTCTACCTTCACCCTGGATCTTACCTTCTGATACTTGGCCTGAATAGTGGTCTCCATTCATGAATTTTACTATCCCATGACCCGTTAAAGTTCCAGACTGATAAGTCCCTTCCATAATAGTGCCATCTTTTAGCCTTAATTTTCCCTCGCCTTCTCTTACTCCGTTGAAAACTTGTCCTACATAAGTTCCTCCTCCTGCATAGTTAATGGTAGCATGACCAACCTTTTTTCCATCTAACCAATCCCCCTCATAAGAATAACCGTCTGAACTAGTTTGCGTACCCAATCCTTCAAGTTTTCCATTAATGAAATTTCCTTCAAGAATTACTCCATTAGCATACTGCAATTTCCCAATTCCCTCGAAATTTCCATCTTTCCATCCCCCCTTATATTGGGTTCCATCTGGGAAACTGAGAATACCTTCACCAAAGTGTTTGCCGTCTTTAAATCCTCCGACATAAACTGAACCATCAGGATACTTAGCCTGTCCTTTTCCTTCTATTTTCCCATTGACCCAGTTCCCTTCATAAACGTACCCATTCGGCAAACTGTATTTACCTTTACCGTGCTGTCTACCCTCCAAAAATTCTCCTTCATAAATGCCACCAGTTTCATATTGCTTTATATGTGTATGCTCATCAGCATGAGTGACCTGACAAATAGATGACAGTAAAAACAAAAATACTGTGACAAATAATTTCAATTCAAAACTTTTCAATTTAACTCCTTAATGGTCCACTAGAAAGACCATTATCTTTAATTAGTATTTGCAAAGTACCAGCATAAGAGCTCTGAATACTTGGAGACCAAATGTAACCTATAAAACAGTACTGTCTGCTACATATTTAGTTCATAAGATACAAACAAATCAACTAGTAAATAAAGTTAGTACCTAGATAACTTTTTATAGTAAAAGAAAAAATAATCTGTTAACGGGAATTTTTTAGGAATATTATTTACTGATGACCAAAGACCTCCGAATACTTTTAGCCCAGCTAAATCCTACTGTAGGTGATTTAGAGAAAAATACACAATTGGTACTGAGAACATATCAAGAAGCTAATAAGAAAAACGTAGATCTTGTTGTTTTCCCGGAAATGTTCATAACTGGGTACCAAATTCAAGATTTAATTTTAAAGCCTTCTTTTCAAAAAGATGTTTCTAGATTTTTAACCTTACTAAGTAGCAAATGTACAGGAAACTCATGTCTTTTGTTTGGGGCTCCCATATCAGAAGGTCACAAATTATATAATGGTTATTTCCTCTTAAAAAATGGTAAGATCAGCATAGTTACAAAAAAAAAGCATCTTCCCAACTCTGGTATATTTGATGAAAAAAGGTATTTTAGTTCAGGAAACCTCTCAACAGTTTTTAAAATAAAGGACATAAATATTGGCTGTCCCATTTGCGAGGATATTTGGTATAGCGATGTCATAAAAAAACTAAAAATTAAGGGTGCAGATCTCCTAATTTCACCCAATGGATCGCCTTATGAGAGAGGCAAAATGGCTTTGAGACATAATGTAGTAAAGCAAAGATGCTTGGAAAGTAATTTACCCATAATTTATCTCAATCTCTTAGGGGGACAAGATGATCAAGTTTTTGATGGTGGTTCGTTTATGATGAATCAGGTAGGGAAAGTCATGGTACAATTACCTCAATTTGAAGAAAGGAACCTATTGTTAGAATTAGACATCAAGAAAAAATGTTTAACTCCAACTATCAAATCAAAAATAGCAATAGGCAATGAAAAGGCCCAAGACTATCGTGCTATAGTAACAGGAACTAAAGATTATGTTCTTAAATCCGGATTTAATAAAGTAATTTTGGGTTTGTCTGGTGGCATAGACAGCGCTTTGGTCGCAACTATTGCCGTAGATGCTTTTGGTCCAGATGGGGTAACCTGCGTGAGGTTGCCTTCTCAATTCTCAAGTGAAGGATCTTTAAACCATGCTGAAGAATTAACCGAAAGGCTAAAGTGCAAAATCAAAACTATCCCTATAACCAAACCTTACAAGATGTTACTAGATTTACTTTCGCCAGAATTTAAGAATAAACCACAGGATTTGACTGAAGAAAATCTTCAATCAAGAATAAGAGGTCTAATATTAATGGCAATATCAAATAAATTTGGGAGTATGCTTCTCACTACAGGTAATAAATCAGAGGTTGCGGTTGGTTATTCTACTATCTACGGAGACATGTGTGGCGGCTATAATCCCATCAAAGACCTTTACAAAACTAGGTTATATGAAATTTGCCAATGGAGAAATACCCACAAAGAATCTTGGATGAAAGGGCCTAATGGAAAAGTAATTCCTCAAAAAATCATTGAAAAGCCACCTTCAGCTGAATTGAAGCCAAACCAAAAAGATGAAGATAGTCTTCCTCCCTACCACCTTTTGGATTTAATCTTGGAGAGCTTGATTGAAAAAAATATGTCAATCAACGAAATATCTGCATTAGGAATAGACAAAACAATGATCCAAAAAATTGAAAAGCTAATTTATACCTCTGAATATAAGAGGTTTCAGTCTGCACCAGGGGTTCACCTAACCAAAGGATCATTTTGGTTAAGCCGAAGATATCCCCTAGTTCAGAAATGGACGGAACCATTATGACAATACAAACTCGTTTTGCACCTTCACCGACTGGATACTTACACGTTGGTAACATCCGAACAGCACTGTTCAACTATTTGATAGCAAGAAAGAATGGTGGAAAGTTTTTACTTCGAATAGATGATACTGATATGGAAAGATCCAGCCAACTCTTTGAAGATTCAATAAAAAAGGATTTGGAATGGCTGGGAATAGAATGGGATAATATTGAAAAGCAATCTCTAAGATTTGATCGTTATCATGAAGTCTTGGAGAAGTTAAAGAGCGATGAAAGATTATATCCATGCTTTGAAACAACCAATGAGCTAGAGTTGAGAAGAAAAAAGCTTCTAAATATGGGTAAACCGCCCGTATATGACCGTTCAGCGCTTAATCTATCAGATGAGATGAAAAAAAAATTTATAAGTGAAGGAAAAGAACCGTATTGGAGATTTCTACTTCAGCAACATAAAGTCCAATGGGATGACCAAATAATTGGGACTATTTCAGTGGATCTTGCTTCGGTATCGGATCCAGTCTTTGTAAAGGAAGATGGCCAATTCCTTTATACTATTGCATCAGTCTGTGATGACATCGACTTTGGAATAACACATGTCATAAGAGGATCCGATCATGTGACAAATACTGCGACCCAAATTCAACTTTTAGAAACCATGAAATCTACTATTCCTACTTATGGTCATCACTCATTGCTAACTGGCCTTACTGGTAACAATTTGTCAAAGAGATTTGGCTCCTTAGCGCTTCGAGACTTGAAATCTTCTGGCGTTGAACCAATGGCTATCGTTAGTATGTTGTCAGCCCTTGGATCATCCAAACCTATCAGAATCTTCCACTCATTTGAAGAAATCTATGATAACTTTGAATTGAGCTCTTTTAGTTCTGCCCCCACGAAATTCGATCCTGATCTTTTGCATACCATTTCTACTAAGGTGTTGAACTCTATTTCCTTACCAAACATCAAAGATGACCTGAGAAAAATTGGAATTCCTGAGAATAAATTTGTCCCTTTCTGGGAAATGGCTCAGGATAGCATAACTAAACGACAAGATATCATAGAGATCTGGAATTTGTGCAAAAATGGTCCAAGTGTAGTAGAGCCTAATGAAGATACCCCGTATGTCAAAATTGCTTTTGAATTTTTGCCAGTTCCACCACATGATGAAAAGACATGGAAAATATGGACAGACAAGGTGTCCGAGGTAACTGGAAGAAAGGGTAAAGCCCTGTTTATGCCCCTGCGCCAAGCTCTTACAGGTAAAAATGTCGGGCCAGACATGTCAAAATTAATGCCTCTCCTGCAAAAAATACCTTTGCTATAAAGAAATTATTCATCTATTAAAAAAACTATACCTCAAATTTTTTATACTTGGTGCGCTTAGGGCTAAAACTATCTTCTCCCAAACGCCTTCGCTTATCATGAATATAATCTTCAAAATTTCCTTCAAACCACTCAACATGGCTATCCCCTTCAAAAGCTAGAATATGAGTGCAAATTCTGTTTAAGAAAAAACGATCATGACTAATGACCATAGCACAACCCGCAAAGTTTGTTATTGCATGTTCTAATGCACTTAAAGTCTCCACATCCAAATCATTGGTTGGTTCATCAAGCAATAACACGTTACCACCGGCCTTAAGCATCTTTGCTATATGTACTCTGTTTCTTTCACCCCCTGATAATTTTCCCATAGGTTTCTGTTGATCTGTTCCCTTGAAATTAAAAGAACTGCAGTATGCTCTAGAATTGATCTCTGCATCACCAAGTTTCACTATTTCCTGGCCATCTGAAATTTCCTCCCAAACCGTCTTCTTAGAGTCTAACTCATCTCTAGTTTGGTCCACATAAGACAACTGAACCGTATCTCCCAAACTGATTTTTCCACTTGTGGGTAATTCAGATCCTATTATCAATTTGAAAAGACTAGTCTTACCAGCGCCATTAGGGCCGATAATCCCCACAATGCCTCCCGCTGGCAATGAAAAAGACAAATTTTCGAACAAAACCTTATTCTCAAAATGCTTAGTCAAACCGCTAACCTCCAAAACCTTAGAACCTAACCTAGGGCCGTTAGGAATTACTATCTGGGCACTAGATAGCTGTAACTGTTCAGAACTCCCGGCCAGTTCTTCATATGCCTTTATTCTAGCCTTCTGTTTTGCTTGACGTGCCTTGGCTCCCTGTCTAATCCACTCTAACTCCTTTTCCAGAATTCTTTGTTTTCTCTTATCCTCTTTCCCCTCTAGTTTTACTCTCTCAGCCTTTTTCTCAAGCCAATTTGTATAATTACCTTCATAAGGTACCCCTCTACCTCTATCGAGCTCAAGGATCCATCCTGTTATTTGATCTAAAAAATATCTATCATGAGTAACAATTAAGCATGTTCCTTTGTATTCAATTAGGTACCTTTGCAGCCAATCCACTGTTTCGGCATCCAAATGATTAGTTGGTTCATCAAGAAGCAATAATTCAGGAGATCTCAAAAGTAATTGACAAAGCGCCACCCTTCTCTTTTCTCCTCCTGACAACTGATGCACAGAAGTTATATCACTAGGACACCTCAACGCTTCCATGGCCACATTTATTTGATTATCAAGTTCCCAAAGGTTTTCTGAATCAATTCTATCTTGTAAATTAGTCATCTCTTCCATAGTGTCTTCAGAATAGTTCTCCGCCAGTTTATTTGCTATATGATTGAAATCATCCAAAAGCTTTTTCTTTTCTGCTACAGCGGTTAAAATATTTTCCCTAACTGTAAGACTGGTATCTAAGAGCGGTTCCTGAGGTAAGTACCCAACATCGATGCCTTCAGCTGACCAAGCTTCACCAGTATAGTCTTTATCAAGACCAGCCATAATTTTCATAAGGCTACTTTTCCCAGCTCCGTTAACACCTACGACACCAATTTTCACCCCAGGTAAAAAGGATAGGTGGATATTTTCAAAGCACTTTTTCCCACCTGGAAATGCCTTGGAAACATCATTCATGTGGTAAACATATTTTACAGATGCCATAATTTATCCTTTACAAGAATTTGTAGTTCTGCTGAATGTATATTAAATAACTTGTAGGTATTGCAACAACGAGTTTACAACTTCGATTATCTTTATTCGCTCAAAAAGAATTAGCTAAAATACCTTTTGATTTTACAGGAGAAAAATTTGGTAGTTCACCCACTAGGAGTACCAGGCTTAACAATCGGCTTATTAGGCGGATCCTTTGATCCCCCGCATGAAGGTCACGTTCATATCACTAAACAAGCCATTAAAGCCTTCAACTTATCAAAGATCTGGTGGCTTGTAAGCCCCGGTAATCCTTTGAAGGGTTGGGAACCTGAAAAGATTTCTAAAAGGTCTAAAGCATGTAAAAAAATAATGAGGCACCCCGCTGTTACAATAACAAATATTGAGAGTAGCTTAGGATCGCGATTCACAGCCGAAACAATTTATAAACTTCAGCTTATTTATCCACAAGTAAGATTTGTGTGGCTAATGGGAGCAGATAATCTAGTAAATTTTCATCACTGGGACAAATGGAATTGGATAGTCAAGAACGTTCCTATTGGAGTTCTTGCTAGACCAGGCGAGCAAATCAAAGCTGGATTATCTCCCACCGCAACTCGTTATAGACGATTTAGGATCCGCCCAGATGAAGCATTTAAGCTTTCTATACTTACCCCACCTGTATGGACTTTACTGATCGGTCCAATGAGAAACGTATCCTCTACAGACCTTCGGGCAAAAGGATTTTGGCCTTAATATCTTCATCACTTACACTTTACATGTAGTAAAATGACTTTCAGTTCATCATTCTAATAACATATGTCTTGCCCGAGCTCCTCTTTCAATTGCTGCTCCATGCAAGCGATCAATATTCAGTTCATGCCTAATTTCTTCCAAAAAGCGTAATTGTACCTCAGGTAGTTTTCCATCTGATGCAGCAACATCACAAGCCAAGGCGTAGGCTGTTTCGTATAGTTTTTCTGGTAAAGCTGCTTTTATCAAACCAAATAAGGCATCTAAACCATCTTCCTCTTCAAATAAATCAAAAACTGTTTCAGCAATAATTTTGATCTTTTCTGGATCATAGTTCTTGAAAATGGGAAGATGGTCCACTATACGACTTATAGATACTAATTCCCGGTTTGAAATATTTTCATCAGATGCACCACCAGCTATCATTATCGCAACTAAGGCATCCTGCCCTGTCATTAATGGGGCGTCATCAGTATTCTTAACCATTAGACCCTCCTGATAATAGGGTAGCATAATGTTTTTGATTTGACGACATTAGAAATCCTAGTTTATAGGTACGTCAATCTACCGCACAATAATACAAATCAGAAGAATCATAAAAACTGAAATCAAAACTTGACTATGGCAGAAAAAAACTACCAAATTTTTAACCAAGACATCTTGAACAATACCAATTCTTGGCCATTCATTGAGGCAAAACGAGTCTTAAAGCGTTTTATCAATGGAAAGCCTCCTAAAAAAGGATTTGTTGCTTTCCAAACTGGTTATGGTCCATCTGGACTACCACATATTGGAACTTTTGGAGAAGTAGTGCGGACTACTATGGTGAAAAAAGCATTCGAGCATTTAAGTGATATTCCAACAAAATTAATATGCTTCTCTGATGATATGGATGGGCTAAGGAAAGTTCCAACAAATATTCCTAATGCTGAGAATTTAAGGGCAGATCTAGATCTGCCCTTAACATGCGTGAGAGATCCTTTTGGCAAATATAAAAGCTTTGGTGATCACAATAATGCTAAGTTACGAGAATTTCTAGACCAATATAAATTTGATTATGAATTCGAATCTGCGACCACAAAATATCAAGGAGGGTTGTTTGACCATGCCTTAATGGTCGTTCTGGAAAATTATGAAAAAATAATGGATGTTATGCTTCCTTCTTTAAGATCAGAAAGACGGCAAACTTATTCACTTTTTCTGCCAATTAGTCCCAAAAGCGGTAAAGTACTGCAAGTTCCTATTGATCACATTGACAAATCCTCTGGAACTATAACCTACAAAGAACCCGATGGCGAAATTGTTGAACTTTCCGTGAAGGCTGGAAATGTAAAGTTACAATGGAAACCTGACTGGGCAATGAGATGGTTTGTATTAGGGGTCGATTATGAAATGTTTGGGAAAGATTTGATACCATCAGCTGAGTTGGCCTCGAGAATTTGTAAAATCATTGGAGCGAATCCACCAGAACTCCTTAACTATGAACTTTTTTTAGATGAGAATGGTCAGAAAATTTCAAAATCCAAAGGTAATGGGTTGTCTATAGAGGACTGGCTACGTTACGCTGGCCAAGAATCTTTAAGCTACTTCATGTTTCAAAAACCAAAAACCGCAAAAAGATTATTCTTTGATGTCATACCGAAAATGATGGATGAATATCACCAAAACCTGGAAAAATATCTAACACAAAATGATATGGAAAGGTTACATAACCCAGTATGGCATGTGCACTCAGGGTCACCTCCAAAATCTGATATGGTTGTTTCTTTTTCAATGCTTCTGAATCTTGTTTCTGCCTGTGGTTCAGAAGATGAAAAAACTTTGTGGGGGTTCATTAATCGCTATGCGCCTAATATAAAAAGGAATGAACATCCAGGACTCGACAAAGCAGTGAAATACGCAGTGCGTTACTATAAGGACTTCGTGAAACCAAAGAAAAAGTTCCGAAATGCTACCCAGAAGGAGAGGCGGGCATTGATTGATCTTCATGCAAGATTAGAAAAAATAAGTAATTCCACAGGAAGAGATGAGCTGCAATCTTTAGTATATGCCGTTGGTAAAGAAAACAATTTTGACCAACTAAAAGATTGGTTCACAGCAATTTATGAAATTCTATTAGGAACGAGAACTGGTCCGCGTCTAGGCGGTTTCATTTCTTTGTATGGGATTGAAGAAACCAGAAATCTCATTGCTGATAAAATTGGTCTTTAATTCCCTTAAATAATGAGTAAATATATGCTGGTAACGTATGTGATCATTTACTTTCCAGACTGGGGATTTTGTCGTATCTGTGGTTTGAGCTCAAAAACTTTAAGTGATATCACTCCAAAAATAGGTGATAAATTGCTGCTATACAGTAGAAAACTAAATAAATTTCTGAAATTTTTAACACTATCAATTGCTATTGCTACCATTACTTCAATCAATCTTGGTCTTGCCGAATTACCTGCCAAAACATCAGAAAAAGCTGATTTAATTGTCCTTGAAGCAAATGCACATAAGGTTATTTCATCGCAAATAGATGCATTCCGAAAATTGGATATAAATACTGCTTATGCTTTTGCATCTCCTTTTATTAAATCCAAATTTACGAATGCAGAAAATTTTGGAGAAATGGTTCGATCGGGATATCCCATGATTTGGGCACCTAACGACTACAAATTTCTTGATTTTAATGCATTTAATGGTTTTTTAATACAAAGGGTACTCTTTGTTGACTCCCAAGAGCGTATATTTGTTTTTGATTACGAGCTGAAAAAATATTCTCCTGATAGATGGCTGATTAATGGCGTTTTCCCAGTTCAGTCATCAATCTCTGGGGCGTAATGATTTACAAGTTCTCAGAGTCTTACCTACAGCATTCTAGCTTTGCTCCTTAAAGTACGGGTTCCAGCTAAACCTCCTTTTGACCTTCCACTAAATTTCTGAATATTACTTTTTTCATTTAATTCAGATTGTCTGATCATTGGTTTTTCACCTATAGCGAGCTCTGCTTTCTCCAATCGACTTATTTCATCTCGCAGACTTGCAGCTTGCTCAAACTCTAAATTTTCAGCGGCCAAAAACATTTCCTTTCTAAGACTTTTTAAATGAGCCTGCAAATTATTTCCTAACTTGGCAGGTTTTTCTAGATTAGCAGTGATTCTTTCCATATCAACTGACCCACCATAAATCCCCTCAAGAACATCTCCCACATTTTTTCTAATACTTTCGGGTGTTATACCTTTTTCTTTATTGTATTCTGTTTGTTTTTTCCTTCGGCGCTCGGTCTCTTCTAATGCTCTTTTAATACTCCCCGTAATTTTGTCGGCGTACATAATTACCCTACCATCAACATTTCTAGCAGCACGCCCAATTGTTTGGATTAATGAAGTTTGGGACCTTAAGAATCCCTCTTTGTCTGCATCAAGAATAGCAACTAGTCCACATTCAGGTATATCCAAACCTTCTCGCAAAAGATTAATGCCAACAAGAACATCAAAAGTTCCAACCCGTAAATCTCTTAAAATCTCAATTCGTTCCAAAGTATCAATGTCAGAATGCAAATAACGAACTCTGATACCTTTCTCATGTAAGAAATCTGTTAAATCTTCTGCCATTCTTTTTGTCAAAACAGTACAAAGGGTTCTCAAATTCTTGTTAGAAGCAAATCTCACCTCACCGAGCAAATCATCCACCTGAGCACTTACTGGCCTAATCTCTACTAATGGATCAATTAGACCAGTCGGTCTAATTATCTGCTCTACAAATACCCCCTGTGCTTCTGACATCTCCCATTCGCCAGGTGTAGCTGAAACGAAAATAGATTGAGGCCTCATGGCATCCCATTCTTCAAATTTTAAAGGACGATTATCCATGCAAGAAGGTAATCGGAAACCGTGGTCCGAAAGAGTCGTTTTTCTACGATGGTCTCCTCTAAACATTCCTCCTAACTGAGGAATTGCTACGTGACTCTCATCTGCAAAAACAATTGCATTTTCAGGAATATATTCAAATAAAGTTGGAGGTGGCTCGCCCGGTTTTCTTCCAGTTAAATAGCGAGAATAATTCTCTATACCACTACACGCCCCTGTAGCCTCCATCATCTCCAGATCAAAATTTGTTCGCTGCTCTAATCTCTGAGCCTCAAGTAGCATTTCATTTGCAGTGAGTTCCCGCAACCTTTTCACCAAATCTACTTTAATATTCTTAATTGCCTGCTGAATAGTGGGCTTCGGCGTTACATAGTGAGAATTTGCATAAATCTTAATGGACCCAAGGGAGCTACTTTTTTCACCCGTCAAGGGATCAAATTCATCCAGTTTTTCTAATTCTTCGCCAAAAAATGAAAGACGCCACGCCCGATCTTCTAAATGTGCAGGCCATATTTCTAAGGCATCACCTCTGACACGAAATGTTCCCCGCTTAAAAGCTTGATCGTTTCGGCGATACTGTTGGACTACTAAAGTTTGAATTATGTTTCGCAGATCATAACTACTATTAGCTTTGAGTTCTTGTGTCATCGCACTATAGGTCTCGACTGAACCAATACCATAAATGCAGGAAACAGATGCCACAATGATAACATCGTCACGCTCTAAAAGCGCTCTGGTTGCAGAATGGCGCATTCTATCAATTTGTTCATTTATTTGAGCATCTTTTTCAATATAGGTGTCAGATCTTGGAACATAGGCCTCCGGTTGATAATAATCATAAAATGAAACAAAATACTCTACAGCATTATCAGGGAAAAATGTTTTGAATTCTCCATATAATTGTGCTGCAAGTGTTTTATTGGGCGCCAAAATAAGGGCTGGCCTCTGAGTTCTTTCAATAATGTGGGCCATGGTAAAAGTTTTACCCGTGCCAGTAGCTCCTAATAAGACCTGATTTCGCTCTGATTGCTGGAGTCCAGAAACCAGACTGTCAATCGCCTTAGGTTGATCTCCAGAGGGTAAAAAATTGGATATTAGTTTAAAACTCTTACTAGTCTCTANTTTTTTTTTCTTCACTCTGACATTTTCTCTAATGAACTCAACATTCTAAAAGTATTACAAAAATTATAAAAAAAACTATGTTTAAAATGGTTATCCTTATAAAGATACATTCAGGTGAAAACAATACCTATACACTACTATTGCAAATTCTATTTTTGTTGTTAAAAAATAAGTCTGTGACATAATCATTAGAATGTGAGTATTTTATACTCCTACTCGAAAATATAGAAAGTTCTTATGGTAGCTAGAATATTTAAACCCTCTAAATCTGCCATGCAATCTGGGATGGCACAGACTAAGTTGTGGGTAATGGAATTAGAGCACAGCTTGGCTAAAACCATTGATCCCTTAATGGGTTGGACAGGCACCAAAGAAACCAAAGGGCAAATTCAAATAAGGTTTCCTAATGAGCAGGCAGCCATTAAATTTGCAAAAGACAACGGTATACCTTTCATAGTGCAGAAATCTAATACAAGAAAACATATTGTTAGAGAAAATGGTTATGGTGACAATTTTAAATTTGAAAAGAAAATACCGTGGACTCATTAATAAAAGGCCCTGTAGCCCAACTGGATAGAGCGACTGACTTCTAATAGCATGTTCCGCAAAATTACTTGAAAACAATTGAGTATTACAAGGACTTATAAACCATATTTTCTATATGAAACTTCGTGTGAATAATATGTCAATAGTCAAGATGTATTTTTGCATTGAGATATTCTTGGTGATCGCGGCAGGATTCGAACCTGCGACCTACTGATTAGAAGTCAGTTGCTCTATCCAGCTGAGCTACGCGACCATGCGACACCAAGAAATTCGTTAACACCACGTTTAACGAGGTACTAAACCTTGTTATAAACTCAAGGAATATGTCGGTTTAATATAAAAAGAACCCTCTCACAAGGCTTTTATGAGAGGGTTAAGCTCCAAAATTAATTTGGAAGTCAGCGGCTTATGGTTTACCCTTTTTACTCTTTTGTACCTCTAGAAACTCCTTAATGAAGTGAGTTAAAAGGAGATGTCAAATTGTAAATGGTTTCAAATTCCTACCTTAAGAAAGTCTAAAATCGCATGCTCTACAAGTTAATGTTCTTTTTACATCCAACTTCCAGGTATTTAAAATCCTTGTGACTCAACCAAGCTTGTTGTGGATTTCTTAACTGCATGAACTAGCATTTACTGCCCAATCTACGGTAAATTGTAACTTCTTCACTCTGAAAGTCAGCACTATAAACTATCACCTTATCCTTAGTTGATTAACATCAACTGTATATCCTGCATGATTTGATCAAAAACAAGATTCCAATTATTTAAAACTTTTTGTCGATATAAAATAACTGATTCATACCATGGACAATTAACCCCGCTTGCCATCCAACGCCAGTCTGGCACATGTTTTAAGATCACCCAGGTAGGACGACCTAAGGCACCTGCTAAGTGGGCTATGGAAGTGTCAGAAGTAATAATTAAATCACAATTCTTCATAACAGCTGCCGTATCCAAGAAACTACTTTTACCTCCATCAAAATTTTTCCCCAAGGTTGTGACCTGAAAATCAATACTTTTGAGCTGTTCCTCCCCATGTCCTCGATGCAGGCTAATTAACTCAACGTCAGGAATATTTGCAATATCCTTGTATAAAGAAACTGGGAAAGAACGATTGTGATCAATTTTTGTGTTACTTCCCTGCCAACAGATTCCAATTTTAAATTTGTTTCTCCTCAATTTCTTTTGCCATTTTTTTATAAGATTATCATTGGCATTAAGATAAGAAAGAGCTGGAGCCATATCGGTAACTCTTGTTTTTAAAAGATAGGGTAGACTCATGAGTGGTGCTTCAAAATCTATTTCACTTTCCTCTGGCTCTTGTGCAGTCAAAATTACATTAGAATTCATCGTCCTAATTAATTTGTGAAGGCTTTCTCGAACTGAAAAAGTAACTCGAGCTCCATTCTTTTCTAGGTCTGGTAGAAAACGGCAAAATTGGATCACATCACCCAATCCCCCCTCTTCATAAACGTAGAAATGCTTGTCTTTTAGATTTTCTTTTCTGTCCCAAATTAAGTTACGACGAGGTTCTCTGGCCATGGTTGGACTATTTTTGGACTGCTTATGTCTCCATTCGTAAAGTTCAAATCCTTTTTTAAAATCACCTTTCAAAAAATATACATATGATGAATTCAAAAGGGCATTAGGGTAATTGGATTCAAGTTTTAGAGCTTGGCGGTATTTTGATAAGGCGTTGTCTAACTCACCCTTTTCCAACAGAATTACACCCAAATTATTGTGGCTTTTTGCACAACTAGGATTAATACTGAGAGCTTGCTCATAACTCCTTTTCGCTAAATCAAATTGCCCATTTTCTTGAAATGCATTACCCAAATTATTGTAAGTTTTCTCGCACTCAGGATTTATCTCAAGAGCACGACGGTAGTTTTGTGCAGCTAAAGCAAAGTTACCTTTTTCTACCAATGTATTACCAATGTTGTTGTAGATCTCAGCGTTAGTAGAGCCAACCTTCAGAGCCTGTTGATAACTATCTATAGCTAAATCAAAGTCACCCGTATCATGCAAAGTACTCCCCAAATTATTATAAGCTTTTGCATAATTGGGATTGATCTTTACTGCTCTCTTAAAAGATTCGATGGCTAAATCTAATTCTCCCTTTTCTTTTAAAGCATTACCCATATTACAGTGCGCCTCTGCATAGTCAGCCTTAATTCCTGTGGCCTCCTTGTAGCTTTTGATAGCCTCGTGTAATTCACCATTCAACTTCAGAGCATTACCCATGTTATTAAAAGCCTCTGCATAGTCAGGTTTGAGTTCGACAGCGTACTTATAATTAGCAATGGCCATAGAAAATTTCTGTAAAGCAGAATAAATGGCGCCAAGAATATTATAAAGACTAGCCTGTTCCGGGAAAAATTTGAGTAGTTTGTTTGCCTCAGCTAAAGCCTGATCTAATTTTCTTTCATGATATAAATCAAGTATATGTTGCGCATTTTTCATGAAAGAATCTTGCATACTGTCAGAGCTCATCGTATTTATTGAGACAATTCCTGAAAAGGCATTTTGATTGTTGGGAAAAATTTTTAGTATATCTTCATATATATATCTCGCTTGGTCTATAAGCCCTAACTGGATACGTTGATCTGCAAGTAATAGTGCTTGATCAAGCTTGAGAGTGTCTAAGATATTGTGTTGCTGTCTTTTAGATGATGTCTTTAGCATACTACTACAATGTCTCTAATATCAAAAATAATCAGTAACAAGCAAATCCTATTCCAGCTTCTAACATTTTTTGAAAAAAATGGCGTTCCCAATCCAAAAATTGTTCAACCCTCATTTGATAGTAGTTTTAGTTGTCTTGTTAGCAAATCTCTTTATAGGTTACTTTACCTCATAGAGTGAAAGTAATATCACTACTTTTGTTTAACGGTCATCTCATAAATTGATTTGGAAACAAAGGAATGCTAACTTCTTGGAAATAGTCTAGCATAACCACTTTGGTAAGTGTTAAATGCAAAACTTTAATGATAAGGACAGTGATCAAAATCTTGAATTGAATCAACAAATTCCATTAAGTTTACCCCTGAAAAAAAGCAAAGTTGTTGTCCTTTTACCTTCCGAATATCTTTGATTAAAAAGAACTTTTATCTCTTATTAAAACATCTAAGTTTATATCAAAAGGATTTCTTTATCTCATCTAATTTCGCATTTAAATCTTCTATTGCTTTCTGATCAATCAGTTTTGTATTGATTTTTATGTCAAAGCCCCTGCCATTCATCTGCACTATGTCGTCTCTTGACTTATTGATTTCTTTAATTTCAAAACATTTGATTTTTCTCAAAAAGCCTTTAACTTCCACCTCTACTGGTTTCTTAAACGTAAATAAAGATTTAACTAAAGAATGCGTATCTTCTGAAATTAAAATAGTTCCTGGATTAGCTAAACCTTCCAGCCTAGAAGCCAAATTTACAGTGCTACCTATAGCGGTATAGTCAACGCGCTCCAGACTACCAAAATTACCCACCGTACAAAAACCAGTATTTATTCCTATCCTAATTTGCAGATCATCCTTTAAACTGTAATTCTTTCCCCAGTGACCTTTTAACTCTTCCATAAGATGCTGCATTTCTGAAGCCATTTCCAAACATTTTCTTGCATCTTTTTCAGGACCCTCACTTTCAGGATCACCAAAGAAAATCATCAAGGCATCTCCTATATATTTGTCAATTGTACCTCCAAATTTCAAAGCAATTTGGGACATTTCATTAAGATAAAAGTTTAGTAAATTTGTCATCTCCTCAGATTCCAGTTCGTCTGAAATATCCGTGAAACCTACTATGTCGGAGAAAAATACTGTTAATTTTTTCCTATTGCTTCTTACTTCAGCATCCTGCTTGCCACTGAATATTTGCTCGTGTATTTGAGGTGAAAGGTATTTGGCAAGTTTATTAGATATAGCTTCAACTTCCTTCGACTTAACTTCTGCTTCGGCTTTGGCATCATCAGCAATTTTCTTTTGTATGGTAAGTTGATTAGATAAGGATTTCCGCAAGTTTCCCTCTAAACGTAGTTTAGCCACCTCCCTTTTAAGGTTCCTTATTTCCCTAATTTCCTCAGTTTCTTCCATATTTTATCCACTGACTTGTTGTGAATCTATTAGTTAATTCCCCACAAAAACATTTCGAATCAAATTTCTGCTTTGATTACAATAGAACAATATATTTTATATAATTAATTAAATTTATGTTGGCTATTAGATTATCCCTTATTACTGTACTGTGATAGAATGACTAATGTGTAACCTGTGATTAAAAAATGAGGGAAAAATGTCTTACTCAGGAAATTGTCACTGCAAAAAGATAACA
This sequence comes from Paracoccaceae bacterium, assembly GCA_002699695.2. Classification (GTDB taxonomy): domain Bacteria; phylum Pseudomonadota; class Alphaproteobacteria; order Rhodobacterales; family Rhodobacteraceae; genus CACIIZ01. Next base: position 27,303 of record PACC02000027.1, read on the forward strand.
TTCGATTTGGACCATGACCCGATGATGCAGTTCCAGTGTCATTGTTCAACGTGCCAACAACGATTAGGAACCTCATTGTCCGCACTGGCGTGGCCAGAACATGAGATCAAAATAAATGGAGATATGAAAACATATACTATTGTAGGAGGTAGTGGTTTAAACATGCATTATTTTCACTGCCCTGATTGTTCCACATTAATTTATAATAAACCAGAATTACTAGAGGGAATGGCCTATATACCTGCAGGCTTATTAGATGATCAGATTGAATTCAAACCAACTGTTGAATTATGGAGTCTTAATAGACCAAAATGGATGCAAAAGGCTTCCTCAATAATTGTTTCCCTTGAAGACAATGGAACCTTAGAACGGTTACAAGAACTCTTGGAAAATCTAGACCAAAGAGAGTAGAACAGATCTCTTAGAAACATTTTATATCAATTGCTTCGAAATACTAAAAATTAATGCATGATGTAAAGATAGACAAATATAATAAATCCTTTTTTTGAGTACAAATGCAGAAAGTAGGTTATACAATTAGAAATCTTGGCAGATTTGTCTTAATCTTCTTAAAGAATTAATCTTACCTTAATAGAGAAAAGCTTTAAGATTTAACTTTATTAACGAACTTCGCTACTTATGTATCCGACTTATGACCTTTTCGATAGTCAATCCCTGTATCAAGATAGAAAACACTACCACAGCATAAGCAGCAGTGACAATTATAGGCTTACTTTCTATGTCAGGTAGTGAAAGAGCCAACGCTATTGAAATACCACCTTTAAGCCCAGCCCAGGTGAGAATAACAATTTCACCCCGCTCCTTAGAAATAATGGTACTAAGAAATGTCAATGGAATAGAGACTGCAATAAATCTAGCCAAAACCGCCACTATTACAGCTACGGCACTAATAAGCCAGACTGAACTCTCACTAGACAAAGCCACCACTTCAAACCCGATTAGAATAAATAATGCCGCATTCAAAATTTCATCTATTAGATGCCAGAAATCTGTCACATGTTGCCTAGTTTTTTCACTCATAGCCAATTCCTTACCCGTATTACCTATAAAAACACCCGCTACAACCATGGCAATTGGGCCTGAAAGATGTAGGTTTAGAGCTATGGAATACGCCCCAGTGACTAAGGCTAGAGTGGCTATCACTTCAATAATGTAATCATCAATGCTCTTCATTAGAGCGAATGTTAAATATCCCCCAATCAATCCCAACAAGGCACCGCCAAACGCTTCTTTTACAAATAATCCAACAATAGCATTGGCATCCATATTAGGAGCATGGCCATGGCCTGTAGCACTACCAAAAGCAATTGCTAGCAGTACAGAAAAAACCACTACCGCCACCCCATCATTGAATAAGCTCTCACCACCTATCATAGACTCTAAGCGCTTAGGAACTTTCAATCTCTTTAACAGACCCAAAACAGCAACTGGGTCTGTGGGCGTTACTATCACACCAAAAATGAGACAATAAATAAACTCAATATTGAAACTAAGTGCCTTACTGAGAAAATAAAAACAGGTACCGTTTATAAATGTTGAAATCAGCACGCCAACGGTAGCCAATAAAGAAACTTGAAATTTTGTTTTGATTAAACCTGCCAAGTCAACATGAAGTGCCCCAGCAAAAAGAAGAAAACTCAGCATACCGTTCATTAAGGTTCGGTTAAAATCGATTTCGTCAAGCCAACCATTTAAAGCTAACGAAACTTTCATGCTGGGGAAAACTACATCTAGTAGAATAACAGCAAGCCCTGAAACTAAAGCAATAATGACAAGTCCAACCGTTAAGGGTAATTTGAGGTACTTGTGATTCAAATAGCCAAAGACTGTTACACAAATAAGAACTATCGCTGGTAATTCTAACATTCTCTATATCCTGTTATTGGTTTCTAACAAATATCTAACATTCAATACTTTTTGCAGAGTAGTAGCTAATTTTTCTCAATTCTACAATCTTAATTAATCATCTTAGATTTGGGCCTGATGGAAGGCAATCCAAACATACACTAAATAAGTGAACACAAAAATTGCGCCCATACGTCTCCCTATCCTCTTAGCATATAAGAAAATCACTCCCAAGATTAAAGTTGATGCAAACATTACTAGAATATCAAATCTTACGAAGTTTTCAGGAGCAACAAACTTTTGTGATCCCGAGGCTATCGCTGCTGCACCAATAATTCCCAGGCTGTTAAAAATATTGGACCCTATCACATTACCTATAGCTATGTCTGAATGCCCCCTTTGAACTGCAACAATGGAAGCGGCCACTTCAGGCAAGGATGTACCTAGTGCAATTATAGTTAAACCAATGAAAGCCTCTGGAATCACAAGAATCTCAGCAATTTTTTTTGCTGAGAAGACTACTAATTCTGCCGATCCTATTAACAGTAGTGCACCAAAACAAATGGTTAGTAATGAAATCCAAATCTTAGAATTCTTCCAGCTATCATCAATATCACTTTGAGTCTTATTTTTTCGGGTTTTCAGTGCAGTAATACTTACATGAAAGATTATCGCTAACAACAATATGAGTAGTAACGCTCCACCCAAAACACTTATACTCGAAAACATTCGAGCAGAGAAAACAAGAACCCCGCAAGAGAAAAGTACCCAAAAAACCTCTACTTTTAACGACTTGGATGAAATTAACAATGGTGAGACAATCGCTGCAACCCCCAACACACAGAACAAATTTGAAATGTTGCTGCCAACAACATTACCCCATGCTATATCCTGCGCTCCTTGATTGACCGCGTTCACTGACACAAACAGTTCAGGAAGAGAGGTACCAAGTGCTACTATTGTTATGGCAACTAGTTGCGGCCTTATGTTTAGCTTGTTCGCCGTGGTGACTGCGCCAGTTACCAATTTCTCCCCACCAAAATAAAGACCAGCAAGACCTACGAGACAAAAGATAATATTGATTAATATACTGTTCATTTTCTATTCTTTTCTATTTGAATTCATGGATTGGCATCCGCGTAATAGGTATGATTCAATGAGCTCAATGCTCTCAAGCAAACCTTTGAAACTCTGAATTCAAGTCAATGTTTTCGCTAGTTTATCTATTTCTGGTAAAACCCTATCTATGCGATCAAACATCTCATTAAGTTCTTTTTCCTCAATAATTAACGGAGGACAAAAAGCAATGGCGTCTATCGGTAGCGCCCTAATAATTACTCCATTTGCCTGAATAGCTTTCACCACCCTGGTAGAAAATTTGTGCTTTGGATCTAGTTTTGTTCTTTTGGTTCCTGGTTTGATAAATTCTGCTGCTCCAATTAGTCCAATCGCTCGAACATCTCCGACGCAGTCAAATTCCTTCAAATCTGAAACACGCTCTAGGAAAAGATTCTCCAACCCTTTCACATGATCTATAATGCTTCTTTCTTCCATGATTTCAAGAGTTTTCAAAGCCACTGCAGCAGCTACCGGATGTCCAGAATATGTATAACCATGTCCAAACTGACCCAATCTTACAGCCTGTTTTTCAACCTCATCAGCAATATCTTTTGACATTAAAACAGCTGATATGGGGATATATGCTGAAGATAGGCCTTTTGCGCAGGTTATTATGTCAGGGCAAACATTAAAGGTTTCACTGCCCCACATATTACCAGTTCTTCCAAAGCCGCAAATTACCTCATCAGCTATCATGAGAATGTCATATTTTTTTAGTATTGGTTGAATTAATCCGAAATATTCTTTTGGCGGTAGTATTACACCACCTGCACCCATAAGTGGTTCTGCTATAAAAGCACCTATGTTTTCAGCACCTTCTAATGTGATAAGGTTTTCGAGATCAGATGCTAATCTTTTTGCGAAATCTTCCTCACTCTCATTGTCATGGGAATTCTGAAAATAATGTGGCCATGTCGTATGGAGAGCAAAATCTAAAGGTAAGCTGAAACCCTCTTGCGCATAAGATAATGCAGTTAAGCTCGCAGCTGCCAAGGTCACGCCATGATAACTCCCTTTACGACTGATGATCTTCCGCTTCTGCGCTTGCCCTTTCGCGGCCTGATAATACCAAACAATCTTGATAGCAGTATCATTCGCTTCAGATCCAGAATTACAGAAGAAAACCTGCTGCAAATTATTAGGTGATATCTCAATAAGTTTTTCAGCTAATCGGATAGTAGGCTCAGAAGTCTTTCCAGTAAAAGAATGGTAAAAAGGTAATTCCTTCATTTGTGACACTGCTGCTTCTACCAGCTCAAGCTCCTTAAAGCCCAATGAGGCGCACCATAGCCCGCTCATACCTTCAATATATGTCTTACCTTCAAGATCAGTTACCCTAACACCATCACCAGATTGAATTATCTGTGGCCCAATATCAGCAACCAGTTCGGGATTCGTGTAAGGATGAAGATGATGCTCCAAAGATTTCGACTCAAGCGAATTTTTCAGTCCTTTGATAGATTGACCCATATCCAGAAAATAACCATGAATTAAAGTAATAGTACAATACCATAGTCTGAATATCGCCTAAATTTCAACTTTTTTTCAACCAAAATGTTTTTCATAGCAATGTCAAAAATATTTATATTGATATACTAACAAACTACATAAGCAATCAGTGACCATCTCCTAAATAATAGCCACTTTCACGCGAAGGTATATCTCCTAGTTCCTTTGGNGTACTTTCAAGTATTGNTCAGGATGATATTTGATCATTCTTCCTCCAAGGAGCCAGATTTATTTACCAGATTTATTTACCAGATTTGATACTATAATAATACTAGGTCCAAGTATCTACCGCTGNTATAGTAGCATAGAGTAGTAAGAGATACTTTAATTAAGAAGTAGAATAACGCCAGTTCATACAGAACTCAATTTAACACATAATTTAACAAAGTTTAGGGTTGAATATGGATGAAAAAACTATTGATTTTTATGATCATAATGCAGAAAAGTATTCAAAATGGCGGTCTGATCAGGGTCCTGACCAAGCCCAAAAAGTTTTCCTCCAAAATACGAAGCCAGGTGGTTATATCTTGGATCTGGGTTGCGGCACGGGGGAGAAGAGTCTGTGGTTTAGGGATAATGGATTAAATGTCAAAGCTGTCGATGCATCAGAAGAGATGCTAAAATTTCTAAATAATACTCAAGGAGTGTTTTGCTCTCAAATGGACATAACCAAGCTAGAACATGAAGAAAAATTTGATGGCATATGGGCTTCATTTTCTATACAACATTTGAAAATTGACGAACAAAACAAACTCTTAAAAAAGATTCCAAAAAGTCTCAATAAAGGAGGGATTTTCTACCTTGGCATGCACGAAGGCAGTCAAAGTTACAGAGATCAGTTAGGCAGACTTTATGTACCCAGATCTGAAAAAGATTTGAGAGCTATCTTTTCATTTAACCGATTATCCATATTTGAATTTTTCAGAGAAAAAAGCTCTAGTTTTGATGGTAAACCTATCGAAGTCCTGCATCTTTTTGCTCGACAGAATACTTAAACTCTCTTTTTCTCTTTAAAAAATGGTAAGATATATGAGAAATCCTTACCGAGGCCTCCATTTTTGACCAGATCTTGATAAACGTTACTGGCATGTTTCCCAAGCGGTGTATGAGCACTAACTTGTTCTGCAGCTTCTTGAGCTAGTAACAAGTCTTTTAACATTAACTCAGTAGCAAATCCCGGTTCATACTTGTTATCAGACGGTGACTTGGGTCCCACCCCAGGGGCTGGACAGTATGTGTTTAAAGACCAACATTGACCAGATGAATTAGAGGAAACTTCAAACATTTTCTGCCTATCCAAGCCTAGCTTGTCAGCTAGTGAAAAAGCCTCACACACCCCTATCATTGAAACACCTAGGATCATGTTATTGCAAATCTTAGCCGCCTGACCACTACCGGAGTGGCCACAATAAACTGATTTTTTTCCCATAACCTCAAAAAGTGGCTTGATATCATCAAAGCCTTTCTGATCGCCACCAATCATGAATGTGAGAGTTCCCTGTTCAGCCCCTATGACACCACCTGAAACTGGAGCATCTAAAGTCAGCAATTGGAAGTCCTTTGCTAAGTTTCCTACAAAATGGGCACTCTTTACGTCAATGGTCGAACAATCAACCATAACCGTCCCAGGAGCACATAATGACGCTATTTGCCTATAAACATCCATGACCTCCCTACCACTTGGCAGCATGGTGAAAATAACTTGTTTATCCTTAACAACCTGTTCAATTTCATTGGAAACAGAAAACTTTGCTTTAATTTCTGTTTTTAAATCGAAACCTATAATTTCATATCCAGCTTTATATAAATTCTCTGCCATTGGCAGACCCATGTTACCTAAACCAATAAAACCTACTTTCACAATATCCTCCTAACAAAAATTACAGTCTTAATTCTAAATGACTGCCGAGAGGTTTTAATAAACATAAAGCCTCCTCTTCAGTTACAGCCTCAAGAGAAGAATGCTTCCAAATTGGGTTCCTATCCTTGTCTACTACCATGGCCCTTATCCCTTCTTGGAAATCAGTGAATTCCTGGGCTCTAGCTGTATAGCGATACTCAGTTTTCAATGCAGCTTTAACTGACTGAGAAATCTCAGGCATTCTAAGCATGTATAAAGTAACTAAAACAGAAAGAGGCGATGCTTTTCTAAGTCTTGCCAAACTGCTTGCCAGTTCAGGATACTGAACCATTCCATTAATGATAGACATAGGGTCACTTTCTGAAAAAACTTCTACAATAGTATCAAAGTTCTTTGATAAATCAGACTGTGGAAGATTTTCTTCTATGTCCTCTATAAAATGTGGATCACCTGTTTGTATAAGTTTATGCTTAACTATATTCCACTTAGTCTCAGGTATAAAATGGTCTGCAAAGCCAGCAAAAATTGCATCACTGGCGTCCATTTGGCTGCCCGTAATTCCAAGATAAATCCCTAAGTTGGTAGACCTCTGAGTCAAAAGAAAGGAGCCTCCAATATCAGGAACCAACCCAATTCCACATTCTGGCATAGCAATACGACTACTTTCACCTACAATTCGATGACTTCCATGGCAAGAAATTCCAACTCCACCTCCCATGGTAAAACCCTGCATAAAGACTACATAAGGCTTGGGGTAAATGTCTATAAGTGCATTCAACCGATACTCATCGGCCCAGAATTTCTGCCCAAATTCATAATTTTTTCTCTTGCCCTGTTTATAAAGTTCTGAAATGTCTCCCCCAGCACAAAATGCACGAGGGCCCTCTGCATCAACTAGAACTGCATGTACAGATGTGTCATTTACCCATTCTATCAGAGCCTTTTCCATTGAAGTGATCATTTCATAAGTTAAGGCATTCAAGGCATTGGGCCTACTGAGAGTAATTTGGCCTACTTTACCCTTTTTTTGAATTACTATGTCAGCCATAAATACAGTCCATTATCTCAGAAAATGTCTGGCTATCATGACTTGCATGATCTCGTTGGTTCCTTCCAGTATCTGATGTACTCTCAAATCTCGAACAATTTTCTCTATCCCATAATCTGCAAGATAACCATAACCCCCAAGTAATTGGAGTGCATCATTTGCCACCGTAAAGGCATGGTCAGTCACAAACTTTTTGGCCATGGCACAATAGATACTGGCATCTGTGCTACCGTTATCAAGCTTCCACGCAGCTTCTCTTAAAAACGTCCTTGAGGCATTAATTGCTATCTCCATATCAGCTATTTTAAACTGGAGACCTTGAAAATCTCTTAATTTTTTTCCGAAAGCAGGTCTTTCTTTCATGTACTGCTTCGCCTTATTGAGAGAAGTTTGCGCGCCCCCTAAAGCAGCAGCAGCAATATTCAACCGACCGCCATCCAACCCTTGCATTGCGTAAATGAACCCCTCATCTTCTTTCCCCAAAAGATTCTTTGCTGGTATACTACAATCCGCAAATATTACCTCAGCAGTTGGTTGAGATTTCCACCCCATCTTCTGCTCAGGTTTTCCAAAACTCAAGCCTTTAGTCCCTTGCTTGACCAGGACAGCAGATATTCCTTTTGGACCTATCCCTCCTGTCCGAACCATACTTAGATAGAAATCTGAAAAATTCCCTCCCGAAATAAAGGCCTTAGAACCATTGAGTTTAAATCCATCGTTAGTCTTTTCAGCGCTGGTTTGAAGTGCAGCACTATCAGAACCTGAATTTGGCTCTGTCAGACAATATGAACATATCTTGTCCATTTTTATCATAGGTGCCAGGAATTCATCTTTAACTTGGCTGTTCCCATATCGTGAAATCATCCACGCACACATATTGTGAATGGAAATAAATGAAGAAACTGAAGGACAAGCCATGGCTAAGGCCTCAAATACTAAAATCGAATCCAATCTTGATAACCCAGATCCACCATCTTTCTCATCAACATAAAGAGCTGCAAATCCTAATTCACCAGCCTCCTTTAAGACATCTTTTGGAATAAAACTATCTTCCCACCCCAGGGCATGCGGTTCTATAGTTTTTTGACCAAATTCAAATGCAGTATCAAAAATTAAATTTTGCTCTGGTGAAAGGGAGAAATCCATTTTGATCCTAAATAAAAAATTATTCCATAGTAGGAATAGAAAATTTTGCTCCCTCTTTTATTCCTGTAGGCCAACGAGAAGTAATTGTTTTAGTTCTGGTATAAAACCGAAAAGCATCTGGACCATGCTGATTTAAATCGCCAAAAGCTGATTTTTTCCAACCACCAAAAGTATGGTATGCCAAAGGAACAGGTATTGGCACATTTATGCCAACCATGCCAATATTGATCCTATTTGCAAAATCTCTTGCTGTATCACCATCTCTAGTAAATATCGCTGTTCCATTTCCATACTCATTATTGATAGCAATAGAAAGTGCCTCTTCATAGCTGTCAGTTCGAACAGTGGACAAAACTGGTCCAAAAATTTCCTGCTTATAGATTTCCATATCAGTTTTGACATTGTCAAAAAGACATGCGCCCACAAAGAAACCTTCCTCGTAGCCTTGCATTCTAAAATCCCTGCCATCAACCACAAGCTTCGCCCCATCTTTTACACCTGAATCAACCAGAGCAAAAATCCTCTGTTGAGCCTCCTTAGTCACGACTGGTCCAAAATCTACCTCATGGTCTGAAGTATAGGGGCCAATCTTTAAGGCCTCTATCTTTGGGATCAATTTTTCTACTAATTTATCACCAGTTTCTTTGCCTACTGGTAATGCCACAGAAATTGCCATACATCTTTCTCCTGCTGCGCCATAACCTGCCCCCACAAGGGCATCCGCCGCCTGATCTAAGTCTGCATCTGGCATCACTATCATATGGTTTTTTGCTCCACCAAAGCACTGTACTCTTTTTCCATTAGCGCATCCTTTAGAATAAATATACTCAGCAATTGGTGTGGAGCCTACAAAACCTATTGCTGATATATCAGGATTGACCAGGATAGCATCAACCACTTCTTTATCTCCATTAACAACCTGCAGTATGCCTTCTGGCAAACCTGCTTCAAGCATCAGATTAGCCAACATCATTGGGACCGAGGGATCTCTTTCAGATGGTTTTAATATGAAAGCATTTCCCGCCACAATTGCAGGGCAAAATTTCCACATTGGGATCATAGCTGGAAAATTAAATGGTGTTATTCCAGCCACTACACCCAATGGTTGGCGCATTGAATACATATCAATACCTGGACCTGCACTATCCGTGAAGTCTCCTTTTAGGAGATGCGGAGCACCAATACAAAATTCTGCAACCTCGAGTCCCCTGATGATATCACCCTTAGCATCTGGTAGAGTTTTTCCATGTTCCGATGAAAGAACCCGTGCTAGTTCATCCATATCCCTATGAAGAAGATCAATAAATTTTATTATGACCCTTGCTCTTCTCTGCGGGTTAGTCGCTGCCCATTCAACCTGAGCGTTCCTTGCTTTTTCGACAGCATCATCTAATTCAGAGGCTAACCCTAGTGCTACCTTATTTTGAACCTCCCCAGTGGCTGGATTAAAAATATTTGTCGTTCTCTGGGAATTACTAGCTACTTCTCGACCGTTTATAAAATGTCCAATTACTTTCATTTAAATCTCCCAAGTTATTTTTTTAGCTTAGTTTACACGTTCAATACTGACTTAAACTACCAACAAAGATCCGGGTAATTGCATTGGATTTTTTTTGAATTTCAAATTATTTCCTATGTCAGTCACCAGTCGCAATTATATTAAAGACTGATATCAGCATGTGACCTAGTCAAACAATAGGGTTCAATATGGTTCAAAATTCAATTGATCGAACCAAACTATTTTGCGTAATGGCTAAGTCCTCAGAATGACTACCTGTACCCAGTAGAACCTAAAGACCACTAGATCCCTAGTTATATCACGCTCAAATCTGCTCCAAGAACCTATTCCTACTTGTTCCCATCCTTAATGGGCACACCCCACAATCTTCAATTATGCGGGTCCAGAACAGTCCGATTACTTATAAAGACAATTCTTAAGTCTTAGAACCAAGGAACCAATGGAACATCAAAGGTTGAGCATCCAGACAAGATCACTAAAGAAACCAGAATTACCAAATTTTTCATATTTATTCCCTTACTTCAATATTTAACTATCATCAGACAAAGACAATCTTTCTGCTATGTATGTAGAACATTTTCATAAAGAGGTAAATGTAAAACTAACTATTTTTGCAATAATTCTTTAATTTTTGTTCTAATTTTTTTGGAGTTTGGACTAGTAAATGCTCCAAAGCTCCCAACAAAATCTCCTGCGCCATTAAAAAGAATCTTGTTAAAATTCCATGCAGGTCGAAAATTGTGCTCAGACGCCAACCATTTATAAAGTGGATGAGCTTTTCTGCCCTTGACACTTGTTATTGTAGTCATGGGAATTGTTAACGAAAAATTTACCTCACAAAACTCTTTTACCTTTTGGTTTTCACTAAATTCTTGAAAAAAATCTTCTGAGGGGACCGCAAGCACTACGAGGCCAGCATCAGAAAAATCATCATGTAATTTCTGCAATTCATTATATTGCTTAGTAAACCCACAATTGGAAGCAGTATTGGTGATCAGTATAGGATTACCATCAAATTCTCCTAAGTTTATCTTACCCCCATCTATCGAATCAAATTCAAATTGCTTCATTATTCCCAATCCATTTACACTTCCTTGAGCAGATCCCGAAAACAACGACAACGTGACCAATAGGCAAGCACAAAACCTCACATATACGTTATGCATTATTCAAAATACCTTTCGAAAAATACGCCCTGAGTTTTAAATCTATGCCCTAACCAAATTTTTTCAAGTTGATACAAGGTTCAAAAGGGTTACCAGATTAAAATTAACTATTTTTACATGAATCAAGAAAATATGAATGGTTCCTTTGTTTTAGCTTTAACTTTTTTGCCTAATTTTTCAAATAAACTAGAAATTCCCGTTCTTTGCTCTCAAACATCTAATACTTCAGCAAATGACATGCCGCTCATTTCCAACAATACCAAATAATAACCAGATAATGAAACAAGACATCCGCTGCCTCCTCTTTCGTGCCTTCTTGCCCTGTCTTAACAGAACACAATTACCATTGATAAGATCAAAATCTGGATAGAAAACAATGCTAAACTCTCTCATATCCACTCTTATATTCTTGTCTTTGGAGTAGCAATGCTTTATAGCTTTTCCCAGGTCATTTTATGGAGATCAATATGAAATTTTTTTTAACACTAACAACGGTTTTTTCTCTTCTGTCTTCAGTAGTAAGCGCGGGTGTATTGACTGGAACTTACAAAACTGAGCCAAATGATGAAGGTGCGTATCTTCAAGTAAAATTTGGGGCTTGTTCTAATGACAAGAAATTAACCTGTGGCACTATAAAAGCATCCTATAAGAAAAATGGATCAAAGAATAAAAATTCTAAAGTTGTAGGGGAAAATATTGTCTGGGATATGGTAGACGAAGGCAATGGAAAGTATGGCGGCGGAAAAATTTGGGATCCCAGTGACCCAAAGGACGACGGTTCTAAAAAAATATATAAATCGAAAATGGAACTTAAAGGAAACATATTGAGTGTTAGCGGATGCATCCTTTGGATCTGTAAAGCCCAAAACTGGAACAAAGTTAATTAAGGATCCCCGAATAGAAAATTTATAATGAGCTTTTGACCCGAAACCTGACTTTCTCAGGATTAAAGCTTTTGCCCGAAGTATGATACGCCACGGCTATAGCGGTCAGCGGGCCAAAATTATCAACGTGAGCCATCCAATGGTTCTCACCTTAAAGGTTATAATAGTGAATTAATGACTACTGAAAGCGTTCCCCAACAGTCCAATTAACTAGCCTGACTCTCATTTGGTGTAAGACTTTTTTTAGAAAGCTCTGGCTCTAAGGTCTTAAATGCATCGTATTGGCTCAAGAAAACCTGGCCACT